>JAHIEL010000087.1 GCA_018901715.1 Patescibacteria group bacterium | reverse complement strand
TCTTGCTTGGGAAGCAAGCGCATTACCATTGTGCTACCCTCGCATAATGGGCGGGGTTATATATTACCTTTATACTAATCCCGCGAGGATAATTGTCTGAAAAAATCCAATACTTTATCCCATAAAGAAGCACTCTGTTTCAGTATAATCTGCGCTTCCTCTTTTTCTCCTTCTCTTTTAATCACTACTACTTCTTCTCCTGGTTTTTTATAAAGTCCTTTTTCCCTTAAAAATTTTTCTATCTCTGCTTCATCATTTGTAATGGCCAGAAGTTCTTCCAGTTCGCTGTTCTTTCTTTCAAGCTCTCTTATCTCTTGATTCAAATTTAGATATTTATCTCCTGCTTCACTGGTCTGAGAAAATAATTTTACATTAGCAATTAATAAAAATCCTAAAATTGTAAAATTAAAAATTAGCAAAAGCACAATTAAAAAATTATCTGACATAGACCGTTTGGCTTTAGAGATTTTTTTTGTTATCATAGATTTAATATGAAATTAAATGCTAAAAAAATTGCAAGAATTATTTGGATAATGATGATAAGCTTGGTAGCCCTAAGTATGGTGAGCTGGGCTATTGCCCCTTTATTCAAATGATACCCCCAAAAGAGGAAACTTTCAACTCTATTTATAGAGCTTCCAGAATACCTCTTGAGGTATTTTAATTTTCGCCCTTTGTTTTAATTTTTCCTTGCCTTTTTTTTGCTGTTCTAAAAGCTTTCTCTTCCTTGTATAATCGCCTCCATACAACGCTCCTGTAACATCCTTTCTTCTAGCCCTAACTGTCTTTCTGGAAATAATAGTTCCCCCTATTCTTGCCTGTAACGGCACATCAAAAAGCTGGGGCGGAAAAATTGATAAAAGTTTCTCAAGAATTGCTTTAGCTTTTTCATAAGCAGAGTCCTTGGGCACAATTGAAGAAAACGCCTCTCTTAGCTCACCTAAAACCAAAATTTCAAGCTTTGCTAAGTGAGAATCTTCCCATCTCACAATTTTGTATTCCATTGAGCCAAAACCCTTAGTCGCACTTTTTAGTTTATCATAAAAATTATCCATTATTTCCCTAAAAGGGATTTCGCAGACCAAAAGTTTTTTATCTCTACTCAAATGCCTTATTTCTGGGCTCTTATTGACTAACAGCTCAAGAGCTTGGCCAAGATAATTTTGAGGCACAATAATTTTAAATTCGCATATTTGCTCTTGGGTTTTTTTGATTCTAGAACCATCGGGCCAATCAGCTGCAGAACAAATAATATTTACTTTGTCTTTTTGGTCAATTATTCTATAACCAACAGAAGGTGCGGAAGTTATGAGCTCAAGATTAAATTCTCTTTTCAGCCGTTCTATTACAATTTCTGCGTGCAAAAGCCCTAAAAAACCGCACTGAAATCCCTGGCCTAAGCTCATTTTTGATTCTTGCCTAAAAGTTAAAGAAGGGTCATTCAACTTAAATCTTGAAAGTGCTTCTTTTAGCAAACCCCAATTATTAGGGTTTTCTGGAAATAAACCCATAAATACTACTGGCCTTGGTTCTTTATAGCCGGGTAGTGGTTCTACTTTTTCTTCTATATTTACAATTGTGTCTCCAATTTTAACTTTTTCTGGTTCTTTAATTCCTAAAACAACATACCCAATTTCTCCTCTCTCCAAAATGCTCTTGCTCTGCCTTTGTGGCTTAAAATAGCCAACTTCTTTTGCCTGTGCCTTGGTTTTGGAATTTAATAAATAAAGCTTATCGTCTTTTTTAAGTTCTCCGTCAATTACTCTTATAAAAGCTATTACTCCGAGATAAGAGTCATATTGAAAATCAAAAATTAAAGCTCTTAAAGGTTCGTCTTTTTTTTCTTTTGGCGCTGGGACATTTGAAATTATTTGCTCAAGCACTTTATCAACATTAAGACCGGTCTTAGCAGAAATTCTTAAAATTTCTTCTGGATTAATATTTAAAAGACCCGATACTTCCTGTGCTACCTCGCTTGCCCTGTCTTGGTCAATAGATAAACTCCCCTGCTCTCTATCCATTAAATCAACTTTATTTATAATCGGAATAATTTTAAGCCCTTGCTCTTTTGCCATCTCTAAATTAGCCAAGGTCTGCGCCTGAATTCCCTTGGACACATCTACTAAAAGCAAAGCGCCTTCAATTGCTGCTAAGCTTCTGGAGACCTCATAAGAAAAATCAACATGCCCCGGGGTATCAATCATGTTTAAAATATATCCTTTGTATTCCATTCTTACTGGTTGGAGTTTTATAGTAATTCCCCTTTCTCTTTCCAAGTCCATCATATCTAAAAATTGAGGCCTCATTTTTTTTGCCTCAATAGTTGAGGTAAATTCTAAAAACCTATCAGCTAAAGTTGATTTTCCATGGTCTATGTGCGAGATAATGGCAAAATTTCTTATCTTCTGTTCCATAATAAATTCATTCTAACAGAAAAACTAAGTTTTTGCGACAAGAAAGCGGGCACAAAATGTGTCCGCACTCAAAAAAAGATTTGAATCAAAAGTGTGCTGTGAGCTGTGTGCTATGTGCTATACCCAGATTATCCTGGATCGGCGGGGAAGAAGGTCACCCCGCCGAAGTAGATCCAGGAAAAAACAACTAGGTATTATTATAATACCCGGTTAAAATATCTTTGTCAAGCAAAAAATCCACAATTTCTTATAAATTTTCAAAACTATGTTAATTCACTTCTTCGTTTATTGCATCAGCGCTTGGGATAGAAAGCTCTTTCTTTTTTAGAATTGAACACATTTTTATATGAAAATATTTAAGTTCTTCTATCTTAAGCAAAAAACCAAAAAACCAATAAGATAAAATACCTGCTAAGGCAGCGACTATGGTCTGAATCAAAACACCTTGTACTGTTAGAACATTAAAACCTATAGAGATTAAAAACAAAGATAAATAAACAACTCCGCACATTAAGGCGCCGGCTAAAAGAATCTTTTTAAAAGATAAAGATATTTCTTTTAATGGAAAATCAGTTATCCTTCTCTTTAAAAAGAGCAAAAGCAATATTGCCTGAAAAATAGCTGCTAAAGACACGGCCAATGGCAAACCAATTACAGCAATATTTTCAATATCTTTTAAGTTTAAAATATTTGCAAAAAATCTATAAAAAACATTATCAAATTTAAAAAGCCATACAAAAGAAAACGAGAATAACACAGAAATAGGCAGAGTAATTAAGCTTATCAAAAGAGGGGTCTTTGTATTATGCAAAGAATAAAAAATTCTTGCTAAAAATGGAATCAGACAAAAAGCAAGAATTCCTATAACAAACAAACCCAAAGAAGCGGCTGTCAGGCGGGTTTCAATCCAGCCAAACTTGCCTGTGCCTAAAAATATTCTTACAATCTGCCCTCTCAAAAAAAATAAAAGAAAACTTATTGGAATTGCCAAAAACATTGTTTGTCTGAAAGTAATGGAAATGCTTGATAAAAACTTTTCTTTTTCTCTGTTTGCCCAAGCCCTTGCCAAAAAAGGATAAGAAGCCACAGCAAAAGAAGCCCCAACAACATGGATAGGTATTGCTCTTAAGTGTTCTGAAAAATTGAAGATAGTAATGTTGCCCACTCCAAGAGTGGAGGCAATAGCTGTTACCACAATTAAGTTGAAATGAGTGGCAATTGAGTTTAAAGTTCTAGGAATCATAAGCCGGACTATCTCTTTCAATCCCTTAGATTTTAAATTAAAAATTGGTTTATATCTAAATCCGTGCATCACAGCGCTTGGTATCTGAATTAACCAATGGAAAAGTGCGCCTACAACAACACCCATTGCCAAACCAATTACTCCAAACCTTGGAGCTAAAAAGAGAATGCCGAATATAATGCCTAAATTATAGAAAATCGGAGACAACGCAAAAACAATAAAATGATTATAATATTGCAAAATACTAGCGAAAATATTTGAAACCCCAAAAAATATAGGGCTTAAAAACATTATTCTTGTTAAAAGCACTGTTAGTTCTCTATTCTCTGGACTAAATCCGGGCACTATAAATCTTATTAAATATGGAGCAAAAAGAAATAAAAGCCCGCATATTATAATTGAAAACAATAAAAAAACATTTAAACTATTGCTTGTAAGTTCCCATGCTTTTTTTCTATCTTTTTCAATATATTGAGAAAAAACAGGCAAAAAAGCAGCGATTATCCCACCAGAAACCAAAAGTCCATAAACTAAATTCGGAATTCTGAAAGCAGCATAATAAATATCTAATTCCTGACCTGCCCCAAATCTGCCAGCCAACATTCTATCGCGCAAAAGACCGAGTAGAGTGCTCACAATACTAGAAACAGCTAACACATAAGCAGCTGCAGTAATAGTATTGGTTGTTTTGCTGAAAACCTTTCTAATCATTTGACTATTATATCATAAATATCTTTATCGCAAAAAGACGAGACCCGTTCTCGGCCAGAGAACGGGTCTCGGACTGGGTTGATCTTTATCGCAAAAAAAAAGAGCGGGACGAGCGTGATTGTGCTCGTCCCAAGATTAGCGCCATTATGACTCGCCTCCGAGATCTTTGTATAACTGATCTCGTCTAGCAGAGGAACTGTGCCTATCAAGAATAAGATAAGCTGTACCGGAAAACATATCAAACCGAATTTGAGTTCTGCTTCGCGTGATCTTTCTTGTCTTATCACAGCCAATAATGGCTCCTTTGCCATCTCGAATTATCGTTACTGTGACTTCTATCGGTTCTCCAACATGAGGTCGGCACTCTGCTACTGTTTCAAATCGGATATCTTGCATATTCTCACTCCTTAAGCGGATAAAGTTCTATAATAAAAATAACACCTCATTATAAGAATGTCAATTTTAATTATCTATCAGCCGTTGGAAACCTGGTTTCCAAAACACGAGACCCGTTCTCGGCCCGAGAACGGGTCTCGGACTGGATATTGTGTAGATGTTAAACATCTATAGTTGCGTTTAAAGTTATGGCTAACTTGACTATTTGAGATGAAAGAAATAGGATAACTTAAACTGACACACAGGTTTAATCTGCACACTACCCAACCTAAGGAGGTTCCCGAATGAAGGGAGATAGAACCATGATATTACTCGAAGGCATCATCGCCGCAGGCAAGAGCACAATTGGTCGTAGATTGGCAAAATCCGAACTATTCGACTTCATCGAAGAGCCAGTCACTCTCTGGAGAAACTTCCCTCTTCCAGGAGGAGAAACAGTTAATCTTCTAGATTGGTTTTATGAAGATATGGAGAGGGCGGCTTACACTTTCCAAACAGCTGCTTTCATAACCAGAGCCAAGAACTGGGCTGAGGTTTTAGCTAAAACCGATCACAGCCAGGTCATTCTTGAACGCTCTGTGTTCTGCGACTACAATGTCTTTGCATTCAACTGTTACCGATCCGGGGATATGAGCCCAAAGGAACATATGCTCTATCGTCAACTCTGGGCTCTGGCTATTATGCAGGGGAAAATCGACACCCCTGACCTCTTCGTTTTTTACGACACAGCATCCGAAGAGTGCATGGAAAGAATGCCTGAGAGAGAACGCGACGAAGAGATCAAAAAAATCCAGCTACAGTATCTGAAGAGGTTAGAGGTGCTCCATAAACAATGGCTCATCAACGACGATGGCTGTGCTCCTTTGCTCGTTCTAAGCGACGGATTCTTGAGGCAAGGCGATCCTCTTTCCGAAGAATTGGATGCCAGTAAAATCAGGGTTCCAGTTCTACGCCTGGATGGAAATCGGGAATGGCAAACCGATGAACTAATTGAAGCAATCCAGTCCAAGCTTCCGGTAACCAGCCGACTCCTCCTTTAATCCCTATTGCAGGCGCCGCTTCGGCCGCGCCTGCTTCTTATTGACAAAACCCATATTTTTGATATAATAAAAATGCCTAAGTAGCCGAGGCGATCGCTCTTTGTCAACGCTTTGCGTTGATAATGAGAGGAAGGTCCGAACACCCTGTCTTTTTTGACACAGGCAGCGGGTAACTCCCGTCGTCGGTGACGATAGAGGTGCGAACAGTGACGCCTTGAAGCGAAAGCTAAAAGGCACCCAGCACATAATTTATGTGCGGGGTGAATCTTTGGGGAAACCCAAGGAGTGAAACGGCTAAATCCTTGCCCGGGTGCAAGAGCAAATATAGTAGCTCGCACGAGCCAAGGGGTAACTCTTGGCCTAGATAGATGATCACCTAAAACAGAATTCGGCCTATAGGCCACTTAGGCATCTAAAAAGCCCTCTAAAAGAGGGCTTTTTAGATGATATACTATAAATTTAAAGTAACCCTCCTCCGAACGCCTGATTTGCCAAGCTATCTGCTAATTGATTTTTTTCTCTTGGAATTTGTTTAAATAAAACTTGTTTAAAATCCATTTTTTCATTCCATATCTCAATAAAAAGTTTTTGTATTTTCTCATCTTTTAACCTAAACTCTCCGTTCAACTGCTTTACTAAAAGCTTTGAGTCCGAATTAATTAATATAATACTTTCTTTGGCATTCTTTTTTCCATACAAGGCCTTGAGCTTTTTTAAAGCAAAAATAACTGCTTGATATTCAGCAACATTATTAGTTGTCTCTCCAATTAATTCAGAATACTCTTTCAGAAGAACGCCTGCACTATTATATATAGCAACTCCAATTGAAGCAGGTCCTGGATTTCCTTTTGACGCTCCATCTGTATAGATTATATAATCCGAAGAATTACTCATTTTTAGTTTCAATTTTTAATTTTTTAAAATATTTTTCTAAGCATTTACCGAATTTATTAAGGTCTTTCTCTTTTAGCCGACAACCGCAAGCAGGCGCATGCCCTCCGTAGGTTATTAAATAATCTTTACAGGTCTCCATTGCCTTAACTCCATCCATTAGCTTTGGCAGACGAACAGAACAAATACAATCACCTGTCTCGGTTTGCTTACAGACAAAAATCGGTTTTTTAAATAGCTTTAAAAGTTTGGAAGCAATTGTGCCCAAGTAAGCTGTATTCCATGCTTTACTATATTTAAAAATTACAGCTTTTTTACTATCTTTTTTTTCTATTTCTTCTTCTAATTCTCTAACAAACATATTAATCGCCTGTTTTTTTTCTTTGGTCTGGCGAATTAATTTTTGAGCCAGTTTCTTGGCTTTTTGAAAAGACGGTTCAGTAAGAAGGATATAACTTTCAGCAATATGATTATTTATTTTAAAAGTATTTAACGGAGCAATAATCTTTTGAGTAATATCTTGTTCGGAATTAATATCAATATCATTCAATTGCATTAAAGCCAAAATTCCTGGTCGTTGAGTGGTAGCAAGCGCCTCTATGCCACGGTCAACAATCTCTCCATTCTCCCCTTCTAATGGCATCATATCAGCTATTGTAGCCAAGGCAGCCAATTCTAAAAGCCGATCTTCTAAAAAATCAGGATGCTCTTTTTCTTGTAAAACTTTTTCTGCAAGCTTATAAACAAGACCTGCAGCAGCAAAGTCCTGAAACGGATAATTGTCTTGCTTTTGTTTCGGGTTAACAATAAGGTCTGCTTTAGGCAATTTTTTCAAAACTTGATGATGGTCAATCACAATCACTTCAAACCCCATCTTTTTTGCTTTTTTTATTTCCTCAAAATTGCTTATCCCTGCGTCTAAGACAAATAACAAGGCAGGCGCCCTGTCTTCCAAATGCTCAAGCACTGAAAAACTCAAGCCGTATCCCTCTATCTCTCTGTTTGGAAAATAAACTGATATATTTTCTTTTCCATATAAAGGATTTAAAAACTCTAAAAGTTCTTTTAAAATAACAACAGAAGCGATGCCGTCTAAATCGGAATCGCCAAAAATTATAACTTGTTCAGAATTCTTCGCCGCCTTTATTGTTCTTTCAGCGACCTCAATTATTCCTTTTAAATATTGTTTTTTATTCATTTTCTGAATCCAATGCCTTTATGCCGGGAAGTTCCTTTCCACTTAGAAACTCAAGCATTGCTCCACCGCCAGTGGATACATAACCAAATTTATCTCTTAAATTATTTTTAGCCAAAAAAGCATTAGTATCGCTTCCGCCGACAACTGAAAAAGCAGGAGTCCTTAAAATAGCGCTAGCAATAGCTAAAGTTCCATTAGCAAACCTCTCGTCTTCTATAAGACCAAGTGGGCCGTTCCAAATTATTGTGCTTGCCTCCTGAATTATATTAGAAAATATTCTTATGCTCTCTGGCCCAATATCAAACATCTGCTCTTCATTTCTAATCTTTCCAACTCCAGCTTGTCTTAAATAATCTAATTTATGATCCCTTAGCCCTACTAAAGCGTCAATAGGCATATGCAGTTTAGGATCAGTAAGTTTAATCTTTTTTGCCTCTTCTTCTAAGTCCTGTTCAAAATGATGTCCGCTTATGGATATTTTATGAATAGCCAAAATTACCGGAGCAAGCATACCACCGATAATTAAATGATCGGCCTTGTTCAAAAAATTCATTAAACAAGGTAATTTTGTTTCTAATTTTGCGCCACCAAGAATTGTTATCAACGGCCGTTTCGGATTTTTAATAATTGAAGATAAAGTGGTAATTTCCTCTTTTAACAAAAGCCCAGCTCCACTTGGTAAAAACTCTGGAATCCCTATGATAGAAGCATGTGCCCTGTGGCTAGTAGCAAAAGCATCGTTAATATAAATTTCAGCTAACCCAGCTAATTGCTTAGCAAATGTCTCATCATTCTGCTCTTCTCCAGAAAAAAATCTCAAATTTTCCAACAAAATGATATCACCGGAAGAGAGTTTCTCTATCGCCTTTTGTGCGCCTCTCCCGATACAATCGTTTATAAAATCCACTTTTTGCCCAAGCAATTCTTCTAATTTCTTCGCCACTGGCCTTAAACTAATTTTCTCACTCTCTTGAGGTCTGCCTAAATGGCTTATTAAAATAATTTTAGCGCCTTGCTCTTTCAAATATTTGATTGTAGCAAGGGACTTTACAATCTTAAAATCATCTAAAATCTCGTGCTTATCATTAATCGGAACATTAAAATCAGTCCTTACCAGGACTTTCTTATTATGTAATTGAAAATCTTTAATATCTTTCATTGTTGTTATTATACCTTGTAAAATATATTAATCAAAATTCACTTTTTCGCCAGCATTTAAATAGCCCTTTTTCTCGCTATCTTGCAATATTTTTTTATTCTCATACTCTTCTATTTTAGAATTCTGATTCTCTCTACTATCTATTGCGCTTTCAATGGCTCCCCTTAAGCCAGATACATCAATTTTTTCTTTGGGATGATTGTAATAATTTTTTTTATTTTTATGATGAGCACTAAAAAATACTGGCTCTTGTGCTGTAGCATCTTTCAGAGAAATGGTTTGAATAAATTTTTCTTGCGAAGAAATTATTTCTGGCTTGTTATTATTCCTATTCAAAT
This sequence comes from Patescibacteria group bacterium, assembly GCA_018901715.1. Taxonomy (GTDB): domain Bacteria; phylum Patescibacteriota; class Minisyncoccia; order Minisyncoccales; family PEYH01; genus JAHIEL01. The sequence continues at coordinate 16,856 of JAHIEL010000087.1, read as the reverse complement.
TATCTATCTTATTATTGCTATTTGAATTGTCTCCACTATTACTCTTGTTTCGATAATCTCCGCCACTATTCTTATTTCGATAGTCTCCGCCACTATTCTTATTCTGTTGCTTGTTTTTGTTTTTATTTTTATCTACTGTCCCAATCCCAATCGCCGACCATTCTGCAATTTCCTGCTCTATAATTTCTCTTTTTACTGCATATTTGTTCCTAGTATTTTGAATAATTTCATCTCTAAAAGAATGCTCTTGTTTTGGTATCGGAGGCAAGGTTTCCGCAGAAAACGGTCTGCCCGCCACACCATCAATCATAAGTTTTGTATATATATTAAACTTTGGAAGATTTACGAAATCCCCTACTGCAAAAACAGGAAAAAACTCTTTCTCTAAATACTCACCGTCTTCAGCCCCAATTCTAAAACTAATAATAGTTCCAGCATTGCCGAAAACAGCATCACTAACCATTTCTTCCATTTGGGTGATATATTGATGAGCCATTATCAAGCAAAGCCGATATTTTCTAGCTTCAGATAATATGCTGGCAAAGGATTCAGTGGCAAAATTCTGAAACTCGTCAACATAAAGGAAAAAATCTTTTCTTTCTTTTTCCTTAATCTCAACTCTGGACATAGCGGCTAAATAAAGTTTGGTAATAACTAGGGCGCCTAAAAGCATTGAGTTTGCTTCACCCATCCTGCCCTTGGACAAATTGACTATCAATATCTTCCCCCCATCCATTATATCCCTCATATCAATTGTTGACTTTGTTTGGCCAAGAATATTTCTAATTAAGGGATTGGAGATAAACTGACCTACTTTATTCTGGATAGCTGCTGTTGCCTCAACTTCATATCTTTGTGTATAGCGAGCAAATTCTTGGGTCCAGAATGCCTTAATAACTGGGTCAGTTACCTTATCAATAACTTTTTGCCTATAATCCACATCAGCCATCATCCTATTTATGCCCAATAAGCTAGAGCCCGGATATTCCAATAAAGCTAAAATAGAATTATTCAAAATATATTCCATTCTAGCAGACCAAACATCAGGCCAAATCTTCTTGAATACACCCATCAAGCCCGAAGCAATAAGATGCCTAACATCTGGATCCTTTACCTCCATAATATTAAAACCAATCGGATAACCAATATCTGAAGGATTAAGATAAACAACATCTTTTACTCTCTCTTTGGGCACATAATCTAAAAGTTCTTCTGCTTGTTCGCCATGAGGGTCAATAAAAGCCATTCCAAATCCATCTTGAATATCTTGTGCTGCCATATTCGCCAAAAGAGTTGTTTTGCCCATTCCTGTCTTGCCGATAATATAAACATGTTTTCTTCTATCATCTAATTTAATACCAAACTTCTTTTGGGTATTTCTAAAATTAGTTCTGCCTAAAAATGTTATATTATCCTCCAACATAAATTTTATTATTCTCCGGGCAAATCAACAGGTGGCTCACTCTTCTTTGCCTCAACTCTTTTAATGCTTGGTGCTGGCACAGCGCTTCTGCCAACAAAATGAAACATGGTGGCTAATTCTTCAATGTTTAAGATAAACTCCTCGCCTTTTTTAGGATAATTGAAGCGAAGGCGTTGTATATATCTTTTCAAAAGTTTTCGCTTTTTATAAAACACTAAGGTCTTATGAAAAAACATATTTAAAAATAGTTTTTCGTGTCTGTGAACCTTTGTCAAGCTCTTAGGCCAAGGTTTTAGAGCGTTAAGATCTTGGGTATTAAAATTAGCAAAATAACCCAATGTGTTCCTTAAATTACCTTTATTCCACTTATCTCTTTCTCCTAAAATAATAAATCTTATATAACTCTTAAACATGACTTTTGACACTTTGTGCTCAATAGCAGAGACCACATCTCTTTCTCCAGGAGTCAATTTCATCTCTGGAGGCAAAAAGCTCTTTTCCTTTTCCCCATCTTGGCCTACACCTGGTAATTGACCCAATAATACAACATCTGTTGCTTCTTTTATTAAGAACGGTCTTTTCTCTTTTCCTGGCCGATTAGCCAATTTACCAATCTCTGCCTCTGCCCGCTTATCGTAATCATCTTCTCCAACAGTAATTGGTTTGATTTTAATCTGCACCCAAACCTGTTCCCCTGGCCCTGTCTTATTCATGCCTTCAAGCAAGGCAGCTAACGGATCTATTCTTTCTGTTTCTTCTTGAACAGCCCGTTCTTCAAAAAACTTTGGGTAGGTCTTAATAGGATAAACATCTTTTTTAATAAATTCATAATCCGTTCCCCATAAATCCCATTTTTTATTTGGGATATTTGCAGGAACATTTTTCGTATAATCCTCTGCTTCCATGATTTCTACTTCTGGATATTGAGAATAAATACTTGATTCAATTAAATTTCTTGATTTTTCAGGAAATCTTAGATAGAAATGGATATCTCCTCCTATGCTTGTAATTTCTATTGACATAGAGGCATCATATTTGCCTTCAATCCATTTTTCATAAAAATCAGGCGGATCATAAAGCATCCAAAGCCCAGCATAAACTTGTTCCATTGCCTTAAATGGCCTGATAACCTCTGCGGGCATTTTAAGTTCCACAAGCATACTCTTACCTTCTCCTTTTGAAAATCTATCATTGCCCCAAAAATACCAAAGAAACCAAAGCGGCTTCCATAATAAAATTGGGAGCAAGACCCACCACCAGGCCCTTATAATTTCCCATATAGGGATAAGGATTGAGTTCAAAAAAGGCATCTATGTTAATTTTAATTTTTCTTATGAGGCCCGTCCTCATTAACGAGGACGGGCCTCGTTGAAAAATTAGAAATTAGAATAATTAGACTTGGGGATTAACCCTTAGCTATCGTATATCTCCCCTGCTTATCTTTGTCAAAATACTTTTTATTCTGCAAATTTAAAAGCACTGTGCTTTCTTTAACATCTCTTTGTTTAAGCACTTTCTTAAAAATCTCGTCTTTTTTAAGTGGCTTTTTGGCTGATTTCAAAACTTCAGATATCACTTCTCTAACAGTTCCGGGCTCATAGCCCCATTCTTTTAGGGCGTAAATGCCTCTGCCAATTAAAACAAAATTCTCGTTTCTTATAAGCTCATTATGCACACTCTCTGATAAAACTCCTCCTGAACTGGCAGGAAGCTTCCCAATCAATTCAGTAATATCTCTAAAATGTAATGGTTTTTCTTCTTTCTTAAGAACTAAATAGGCGTTATCTCTCAAACCCTTTGGCCTCACTTCAGGCCAACTGGCTAAACCATAATAACCGAAAGGTGATTGAAAAATATTTTTAGAAATATCAATATAAGAAATAAGAACTGACTGTTCAACTTTAATAGGAGCTTTCTTGCCCAGCTCTTGCGATTCCATCAAGTCATTGCGTTTTTCCAACTCTTTAATTAGTGTTTCTATTACTTTCTTAGCTTGATTTAATTTTTCTTCTTTAGTTGCCCAAAGAGTAAAGAAATCATCTGTTTCTTTAAATTTTGTGAAATCATTGCCTAAATTCAAAAAAAGCAAAATATGATTTTGAAATTTATCTTCGCCTAATTCTTGAAGAAGCATAGTTTCCTCTCTTAATCCACCATAACTCTCTAAATAATCAAAAAGACCTTGTATGGGCTTATTCAATGTCTGACTTTTTTGGCCCCTTAACCACAGAAGGGCATCATTTTCTATTTGGCGAACTCTTTCTCTAGTAATCCTTAATTCATCGCCAATTGCCTGTAGAGTCAAAGGATCTTCGCCTCTTAAACCAAACCTTTTTTCTAAAACCTCTCGCTTTCTTGGTTCAAGGTCTTGTAAAATTTCCTGACAAATTACTTGGTAATCCAACATTTTTTTATAACTTAATAATTTTTTAAAGTTTATCTATTAAAGCACCTAACTATTTTTCTGTCAAGACGAAGAATAAAATCATTGGTAACTTAACTAATCCATCCGAATTTAGAGTCTTTTGAATAAATGCTTAGGATAAATTCCTTTAAGAAAATCTGTAAAATCTTTCATCTCTTTCCTATAAGCTAATAATTTTTCTTGTGCCTCTCCCACATCAAGCCCTTTAAAAACCTCTGCCCCATTGCTTTGAAGCTTGAAGCCATAAGCAACTTCGCTAAATCCGAGCATATCACTAAAATCAGTTTTTCTTTCTCTGTAAAATAGATTTAATAAATCTGTTAATTGCTTTCTCATAGTTCTGCTTTGAGCTATAACTTTCTCCCTGGTATCCTTATCCTCGTACCATTCTTCATTCTCTGGAATTCTCGGCTGGACCATAATCCAGGGAGCACTTTTTTGATCCTCTTCTGCATGACCCTCGCATGATTGGCTAGTTCTTATATTAAAAGCATTAAACATAACTACTGTTTCTTTAATGCTGTCCTCAATAGGCATCCCCAATTTATCTGTAATTTTATCAACTTTTTCTCTTATTCCTACTAATTTCTTTTGAGCTTCTTTCTGCTCATCTTTTGTTAATACCTCATCTTGACTCTCCTTGCATAGGACAGGATCGGCCTTATTTTCATTAGAACTAAATTGTTCTCTGTTTTTCATAATACATCAGCAATATAATCAAAAAATATTGAAAAGTTTGCCTATAAAGAAAACATATACAAGGACATACATTGCTCCTTCCCAAACATGAATCCTGCGGGAGATTCCCGATATGATGAAAAGGAAAGTTGCGACCAATAAAACAGGCAGACCAAAAGCAAAGGTTGTTTCATCTATTTGTAAGTTCCTTATCAGCCCAGGAATGCCTACTACAACTAAAAGATTAAAAACATTAGAGCCAAAGATGTTCCCAAGGGCAACCTCAGATTTTCCTTGAAGCGCCGCCTTAGCTGAAACTAAAAGTTCTGGCAAAGAAGTTCCAAGGGCAACAGCTGCCAAAGAAATAACGCCAGCTCCGATATTTAAAATTTCCGACAATTTTATAACAGAATCAATAAGATACTTAGCGCCCACAAATAAAGTAATAATTCCTATTATCAACATTATAATATCTTTTGCTATAATCTTTGGTCTTTTAATTGCTTTTTCATTCTTTATATTCACAGTCCTAAGTTTTCTTCTGCCAGGCCTTCCAGGCAAAACCTCATAGATTTCATCTGTTTCTTCTTCCCTATGCAAAAATGTATATAAAAGATAAATAACATAAGCGATTAATAAAATAATGGCCTCAGTAAAGGTAATTTGTTTGTCCCAAGCTGTTCCTAAAAACAAAACAGTTGATATTGCCAAAAGAGGCAGGTCTAGGTCAATTAAACTTTTTGAGATAATAAGTCGCCTGCCTATTATAGCGGCTATTCCAACAATTAAAAGAATATTAGCTATATTAGAGCCAATGGCTCCGGCAGTAACGATCTCGGTAACCCCCCTCATCGCTGCCATAATACTTGATATTAACTCTGGACATGAAGTACCAAGTCCAACTATGGTAACGCCAACAATAAAAGGAGAAATACCAAGTGCTAACCCGATCTTTTCTGCGCTTTGTAAAAGCCAATCAGCACCTTTAACTAAAATCGCAAGAGAAGCTATAAAAATAATTATCCAAAGGAATAACATATAAGATTATAATTAATAATCAAGGCCTTGTGTCTATATTTTAACACCTCCGGCTTTTTGCTACCATTCCTTTATTTTTAGAATAATCAGGGCCTTTTTGACTAAGAATTCCTGTGGGAAAAGGCCAGCCATTTCGCGAGCAAGGTACTTGCTAAAAAGATTGAAGAATAAGTACCAACAATGGTCCCAATAATCAGGGCAAAAGAAAACCAAGTTAAGCTCTCTCCGCCAAAGAAAAATAGAGCTAAAAGCACGAAAAGAGTGGTGAGCGAAGTATTAATAGAACGGACAAGAGTTTGGTTTAAACTCTCATCAACTATTTGATCAAATGTCTCCCCTTTGCCTATTATCAAGTTCTCTCTAATCCTGTCAAAAACAACAACTGTATCATTTACTGAATATCCAAAAATAGTTAATAAAGCGGTTAAAATAGGAATAGAAAACTCTACGCCCCAAAAATGACCAAGAACAGAAAGCACTCCAACTGGAATCAAAACATCGTGGATAAGAGCAATTACAGTGGCAATGCCGTATTGCCACGACTTTATTGGCTTTGATACTTTTCTAAAAACAACAGCAACATAAATAACAATGGCAATTACAGCATAAAATATAGCGTTTATAGCTTTGTTTTTTGTTTCCCCGCCGATAACAGGGCTAACTGATTCAAGCCCAATTTTTTCTATTTCTACTCCCTCAGCATTATAAAAATAATCTAATAACTTATCTTTTGTTGCTTGAGACACTTCTGGTATTCTTATCACAATTCCCATTTCTCCTTGTGAACGAACTGAAAAATTATCTAAACCAATTTCTTTAAGTTTAGAGCTTATATCTTGTTGGCTTGGCCGAAGTTCTGTCTCGCCATAGGAAATATCTAAGATACTTCCACCAACAAAATCAATTCCCCAATTCAAGCCAAAAATCAAAACCGCGACAATGCTTAAGATTGCCAAAGACAGGGAAACAGAGAAATAAATTTTACTATATTTTAAAAATGGAAATTTCATGCTGATTTTAATGCTTGAACTAATTTTTCTGTTTTATCTCTCTTCTCCCATTTAAAATCTTGGTCTTCCCTTCCAAAATGCCCAAAGCAAGTAGTTTTTGAATAAATCGGTTCTAAAAGATTTAATTCTTTGATAATACCCGCTGGAGTCAAATCAAACACTTGCGGCACTATTTTCGCAAGTTTCTCGTCTAATTCTGGCTTATCTGTTTGAATATTAATTGATACTGGAAAAGAACTGCCAATTGCATAAGATAATTCCACTTTGCAATGTTCAGCTAAATCAGAAGCAACAATATTTTTAGCAATATATCTTGCCATATAAGCAGCAGACCTATCTACTTTAGTCGGATCTTTTCCGGAAAAAGCACCTCCGCCAATTGGTATTTGTGGGCCATAAGCATCAACAACATTTTTCCTTCCAGTCATACCGCAATCAGAAGCAGGACCACCTATCACAAAACGGCCAGTATTATTAATATAATATTTTGTATCACCATCTATGAAAGCAGAACAAATTGGTTTAATGACTTCAGTAATAATATCTTGCTGAATTTTTTCTATCTCTATATCTGGGTCGTGCTGTGCTGCAATAATCACAGAATCCAATCTTTTCGCCTTATTATCCTGATACTCAATAATGACTTGGGATTTCCCATCAGGTCTTAAATATGGAAGAATTTTTTCTTCTCGCACTTTAACAAGTTGCCTTACCAACTTATGAGCCAAACTAATAGAAAGAGGCATTAATTCTTTTGTTTCTTTGCTCGCATATCCTATCATAGCGCCCTGGTCACCTGCTCCTTGTTCTTCAGCTCCTGTTTCTTTAACTCCTTGGGCAATATCTGGTGACTGCTCGTTAACTGTATTAAAAATAGCAACAGTTCTAAAATCAAAACCATATTCTGGATTTGTGTATCCGATTTTCTTAATCGCTTCTCTTGATATATTTTGAATATCAACATATCCAGTTGTAGTAATTTCTCCGCCAACCACTGCGTACCCTTTTCCAACTAAAACCTCGCAAGCAACTCTGCCGTGTTTATCTTGTTTCAAGACATCATCTAAAATAGCGTCTGATATCGCATCTGCTACTTTATCAGGATGACCTGGGGTTACCGATTCAGCTGTAAGATAATAATTCTCCATGATTAGAGCCAAAGTTTTTTAATTTTACTCAATCTTGTTTGCGCGACAACTGTAAGAAAACTTTTACTTACAAAAACCGCAGAAAACATACTTATCAAAATACCTAAGCATAGGGTAGTAGCAAATCCCTGAACAAAACTTGTGCCTACGCCAAATAAAATCAAGCCAACAATAAGAGTGGTTAAATTACCATCTCTTATAGATGTCCATGCTCTTTTAAATCCTTCATCAACTGATATAGCAAGCTCTTTTCCGCTCCTAATTTCTTCTCTCATTCTAGAAAATATTAAAATATTAGCATCCACAGCCATACCTAAAGACAATATAAAACCACCAATGCCTGATAAAGTAAGAGTAAAAGAGCCGAGTTTAAATATTGCTAAGAGCAAAACTCCATAAATCAAAAGAGCAATTGAAGCCAGTAATCCTGGAAGACGATAAACAATAATCAAAAAAGCAATAATCGCTAAAATACCGAAAAACCCGGCATTTAAACTCTTTTGCAGAGAAATCATTCCAAGAGTCGGACCTACTGTAATCATAGATATTGGCTCGCCAATAGGCACTGGTAGAGCACCAGCATTAAGGTTGCGAGCTAAAAACTTTGCCTCTTCAGTAGTAAAGTCCCCTGTAATTTGAGCAGTCCCGCCTTTTATTTGTTCGCTCACATTAGGCGCAGATAAAATCTCTCCATCTATAGACATAGCTAATGGCTTATCTATATTTCTACCTGTTATTTCTTCAAAAAGCTTTGCTCCTTGCTCGTCAAACTCAAGAGTAATATATGGCTGATTAGTAGTTGGGTCAAAAGCAATTCCTGCTGCTTTTAAATACCGCCCAGTAAGTTCTGTTGATTGAAAAAAATTTTCCATTTCTCCTTCTCCTGTTTCTTGAACGAGCTGATTTCTCTCTTCAATTTCTTTGTAATTATCTTTTAATTCTTGAAATTCTAAATAAGGAGTTCTGCCGATTTCTTTAATCGCTTCCTGCGGGTCAGTAATACCAGGAATTCTCACTTTTAAGCGGTAGCTATCACCAGATATAACTGCTTCTACTTCTGGCTCACGCACGCCCAAAGTATTGATTCTCCTTTCAATGACATCCCTTAATCCATCCATAGCTTCGCTATAGGCATCTGGGTCTAATCCTGATAAATCCGCTGCATATAGGAGCTCCACTCCTCCCTGCAAATCCAGGCCAAGCATAAATTCCTTTTCCGCAATATGGGGTAGGTCCCAGCCAAGTTTCTCATTAGTAAAATCAATTCCTTTATTAAAAAAACTCGGCTGAACGAAAACAGTCGCTATTATGGCTAAAATTATTACTCCAATGCTTATTAATTTATAATAATGTTTCTGCATTTCTGATTTGAATTAAAAAAATAGGTTTTATTATCATATTCATAAAGACATAAAAAGTCAAATAAAAAAATCGCTCAAAAAACGACTTCTCTTTAATTTTTAATTGCTTGAATAAAATAAATCTTTGAGTATAAATCTGTAATCTTCAACAAATTGCATATGCATAACTTCTTCAAACGAAAGAAAGGCCATTCCTCTTCCTTCTCTAAGTTTCAATTTCATATCTGGAACAATGCCTTTAATATGGATAATAAAAACATAATGCTCTTCATAATTACCTTTATCATCTTTAAGTTTATAAATTTTGAACAACTTATAATTTTTCAAATTTTCTATCCCTAATTCTTCAGCTATTTCTCTATGTAGCGTTTCCTCTGGAGTTTCTCCATCATCAACGCCACCACCAAAAAAAGCCCAAAAGTTCGGATATCTCTTCGGCCGTTCATCTCTAAGCTGAAAAAGAATTCTTCCTTGATCATCTTTTAAAATTATTTCAACATATTTATTTACCATAGCTTTATCCCTTAGCGCCGCAGCACTTTTTGTATTTCATTGATTTGCCAGTTTGGGGGTCGGTTTTACCACACGGGCAGGGATCATTTCTGCCCGGCTTTTTCTTGCTTTGCGCAGGTCGCACCTGAACAGAATTCCTATTTTCAACCTGTTCCAATGTTTTTGAATCTTGAAAATGTTTAGGGGCTAAACCTCCGGACATCTGTTCTTGTGGCTTTAATGCTACGCTAGTTACTGCTTCTATGATATTAGCTTCTAAGGCAACCATCAAATCCTTAAACATTTTATACCCATCGCCCTTGTATTCTACTAATGGATCCATTTGTCCATAAGCGCGCAAGCTCACCCTGTCCCGCAGATAATCCATTTCTGCTAAATGATTAAGCCACAGTGAATCATAAACTTTAAGACAAATATATCGCAATATATTTTTAAATTCATTGCCAAATTCTTTTTCTTTTTTAATAAAATTCTCTTTATCTGCTTCTTGATTATCAAAATATTTTAAAACCAATTCTTTTAATTTATCATCGTCTGCATCTACGAGCATATTCCTTTTCTTATAAAAAGAAGTTCTATGAACATTCATCACATCATCATATTCTAAAAGATGCTTTCGCGCATCAAAGTTCATTCCTTCAATTTTTGCTTGGGCTGATTCTACAGTATTAGATATTATTTTTGACTGAATTGGCTGGTCATCTGGTAATTTTAACCGATCCATTATATTTTTCATTCTTTCCCCGCCAAAAATTCTCATTAAATCATCTTCCATAGATAAGAAAAATTGAGTTTCGCCAGGGTCACCCTGTCTGCCAGACCGTCCTCTTAACTGATTATCAATTCTTCTTGCTTCATGCCTTTCCGTGCATAAAACCAAAAGCCCGCCAAGTTCTTTTACTTTTTTAGCTTCTTCAGGATTTGGCGGATTTCCGCCAAACACAATATCTACTCCCCTGCCTGCCATATTTGTAGCAACTGTAACTGCTTTAAACCGACCTGCTTGGGCAATAATTTCACCTTCCCTCTGATGATGTTTGGCATTTAAAATTTCATGAGTAACGCCCTCTATCTTAAGCATTTGTCCTAGAATCTCATTCTTTTCAATAGACCGAGTGCCAATCAATACTGGCTGGCCCTCTTTATTTGCTCTTTTTGTTCTTTCAACCAATGCTTTTAATTTTTCTTTATTCGTTTTATAAACAACATCTGATAAGTCATTTCTTGCTATGGGTTTATTTGTTGGCATTACAATTACTCTAAGCTTATAAACTTTTTCAAATTCTTCCGCAGAAGTAACAGCAGTGCCAGTCATTCCTGCCAACTTATCATACATTCTAAAATAATTCTGAATTGAAATAGATGCCAATGTTAATGACTCTGGCTTAACGCTAAGCCCTTCTTTTGCCTCTACTGCCTGATGCAAACCACCTGACCATCTTCTGCCTGGCATTAAACGGCCAGTAAATTCATCTACAATAATAATCTCGCCATTTCTGGAAACATAATCTCTATCTTTTTGAAATAAAACATTTGCCCGCAATGCCTGTTCTAAATAATGAAGATATTTAATACCTTTTTCCTGATAAATATTTTCAATACCAAGTATTTTTTCAATTTTTTCAATGCCTATTTCTGTTAATGTTACGGCTTTCTCTTTCTCGTGAATTTCATAATCAGTATCTTTGCTTAATCTGGGTATTAAAGTAGAAAATTCGCTATAAAGTTTTGAACTTTCCATATCAGGAGCAGAGATAATAAGAGGAGTTCTTGCCTCATCTATTAAAACAGAGTCAACTTCGTCAATAATCGCAAAATTAAGCCCTCTTTGAACTCTTTGCTCCGGCTTATGAACCATATTATCTCGCAAATAATCAAATCCAAACTCGTGATTAGTGCCATAAGTAATATCTGCTGAATATGCTTCTTTTCTTGAAGCAGGCCTTAAATAGCTTTCTATTACTTTAAATCCGCCAAGCTCATCCCTTTCTTTGTCTTGCTCTTCTGGCTCTTCGCTTGGCTGATAATTAGGGTCATATATTAAAGCCCCATCATGAATTAAACAACCAACCGTTAATCCCAATGCATAATATATTTGCCCCATCCAAATAGTATCTCTTTTTGCCAAATATTCGTTTACTGTAACAATATGAACACCTTTTTCCTCTAAAGCATTTAAATAAGTTGGCAGGGTTGAGGCAAGGGTTTTGCCTTCTCCTGTTTTCATTTCTGTAATCTTGGATTGATGCAAAGCAATACCACCAAGCAACTGAACATCAAAATGCCTTTGATTTAATGTTTTTTTAGCTGCCTCCCGCACCAAAGCATATGCTTGAGGTAAAAGAGTATCTATTTTTTCGCCTTTTTTAATCTGCTCTTTAAATTCTTTTGTTTTATTTTTCAGCTCCTCATCTGAAAACTGCTCAAATTGTTTTTCAAGTTTATTTATCTCATCTGCCAAGGGCTGAATCTTTTTTAAATATTTTTCATTCTCGTCCCCAAAGATTTTTTTGAGTATAGACATACTATAAATCTAACATACTAAAAATAAAAAAAGAAGCGCCCCGCTGTTCTAAAAACGAACAGGGGGCGTGGGTCTCAACCGAGAGGGCTAACGAGACCATAGCGCATGCTATTTCCCAGTCCCTCGTTGTCTATCACGGTGAGCTCAATAGTGTACATACTTCCATCTGCCGGTATGGCGATGTAAAAAACTTGTCCGCTTCCGATATGATTACCTGCCCAGTTCAAGTGCTGCGAGATAATCCATCCATCACGGTCAGACGAGGACGAAGAATCAATTTTCCAATATGTGTAGGACATCACTGGAATGATTCCTTGTGGCTCAATCCTTGAACGAGGATAGACCACTTGCCCGTCTGGGATGCGATAGAATGCTTGCCCTATCGGCCAACTAGTGAGCTTTTGGGGATATGCGACAGGCACAGGATGATGGTTCACAGTAACTAGAATAGTATCTGGATTGCTGTATCTGCCCCAATCGTCCTTTACTACCAATGTGATGGTATAGTTGCCACCATAAGGATAGGAATAACGCGGAGCATGAGGATGAGAAAGAACCACATCACTACTCCCATCGCCGAAGTTCCAGATAAACTCTGTCAATGCATTCCCGCTTGGACTGGTGGACCCCCTTGCCGACACTGGAACGGATTCGTTCGGCTGCAGTCGCGTCTTCTCAATACTTATCACCGCTTCTGGAGGAAGGGTGGGTATAAGGTTTTGAAGTAATTCGCAACCGCAAACGACAATCGTAAGCACCAAAATTGCTACTACTACCGCAATTCTCCTTGTCATTCTGAAAACCTCCTTGGTATAATAACCTTATTCTGCTAAAACTATTATATCATTAAAATAATAATCCGTCAAGCTTAGTATAAAAAACAAATAGGAGCCAGTTGTACTGTCCCCTATTTCTTTTTAGTTATAAAATTTATTTCTTTTTTAAAAAACTCATACTCCTTCTCGCAAGCTTGGCCCTTCTTGCCCATGTTCTTGCCCGAACCAATCTTTTGCCTTTATATTTTATAATTTCCCTGTCTAACTCGTCTCTTGCCTCAATGATCGCACTTCTCAAATCAATTCCCTTAACTACTGCTCTTAAAAGTTTCTTAGGTAAATAAACCTGAATTTCTGCCCTGAAAATATCTCCCTTTCTGTGATGCTTTGTGGTCTTGCCTATCTCTATATGAACATTTACTTTTTCTCTTCCTTTTTCGTGGAGCTCATCAAACTTAACTAAATTCTTTTTAAGTTCCCCTACCTTGTCTTCAACAAAAATCCGGAGCGATTCATTTAATTCAATATTTGTGGCTTTAATTTGTATAATCATTATAAAAAATTATTATTAAATTAACTTTTGATTTTGGAAACCAGGTTTCCAAAAGAATTTCCAAGGAATATCCTTAGCTTAAAATGATTATTTGATGATCACTATTTTACGATTATAATTTCCTGCTCAAGCTCAATTCCAAAAAGCGCTCTTATTGTTTCTTTTGCTAAATCTATTAAGCCGAGCACATCTTCTGCTGTCGCCTTGCCAAGATTTACAATAAAATTGCAGTGTTTCTCAGAAATTTTGGCATTACCTATTCTTTTTCCTCTAAGTCCGGCTGTATCAATTAGGAAACCAGCTGGCACTGTCCCGCTTGAAGAAAACTTTTTTAAATCAGGATAATCTTTAAAAAGCCCTTTATCTATCATTTTAAATTCAGGATTTTTAAAAATAGAACCAGCTGATGGCTTATCAAGAGGATGATTGTCTTTGCGATAAGCAATATTATTTTCAATCTCTTCCTTGATTTTTTTCTTATTGCCTTTTTTAAGTTCCAATATGGCTGAAAGAATAATTAAATTATTATTTTTTTTAAAAATGCTTTCCCTGTATCCAAATTTACACTCATCTCTTGAAAAATTTTTAATTTTCAAATCGGGCAAAACAAGCACTTTTACTTGCTTTAAAACATTTGTTATAGAACTATTAAAGGCGCCTGCATTTCCCCTTACTGCTCCGCCTATTGTGCCGTAAATGCCTGCAGCCCACTCAAGTCCAGTGAGTTCTTTTTCTACAGATAAATTTACTATATCTAATAATTTAGCGCCTGCGTCGGCATAAATATCTAAATCTTGACATTCAAAATCTGAAAACTGAATTTTAATGACTAGTCCATCAAAACCATTATCAGAAAATAAGACATTGCTTCCTCCGGCTAAAATAAAAAAAGACAGGTTTGTCTGCTCTATTGCCTTTAGCGCTTTGATTAATTCGTTCTTTGTATTTGCCTCAAAAAAATATTTTGTCCATCCACCTATTTTGAAGCTTGTGTAATCAGCCAAAGACACATTTTCTCTTATAGCTGGTAGTAATTCTTTAATATCTGCCATTAAAATCCATTCCGCCCCCGTCCTCCCTGCTGGAGAGGGCGGGGGCGGGGCAGGGACGGAATAATTAATAATTTTTCCTCTTCCTTTCCCTAATGATCAATTATCAATGATCAATGATTTCTTTTCTTTACGGGCCTCCGCCGTAAAACTCCGATAAATCTAATTAGCGAGTGCAGCACGGAGACCCACTTATATGATAGCAAATGTCAAGGATAGTGCAAGGAGTATATTACACGCGACCCGACCTCATAAAGAGGTCGGGTCGCTTTGTCTTTCGTTCGGGTCGCGTCAGGGTGGTATGTCAAGGATAATACAAGAAAATAAAAAGCAAAAACCCCGGAAGGGGCTTTTGCTGATTTATGGAGTTCCAAACAAAAAGTTTAGAACACTCACTAATTATTTATATCTTATCAAAAACCCTATCATTTGTCAACCCCCAAATCCTCAATCCCTAAAATCTCTTCCAAGCGAGGCCTTAAATCAGGAAGAATTTCTACGGCCTCCTTCGCTTTCTCAATAGCCAAGTCTATATCGTCAATAATTTTAGCGATGTTAACTAGATATATATGAGAATAATCAAGCATGGGTTCTAATTCTACTGACTTTTCTACTAAAGCAATGCATTCATCATATTTGCCCAATAAAACCTTGCTTCTGGCCAGCTCCCAGTAGCCAGCTTGTTTGAATGGAGACAACTCCAATGCTCTTTCCAAAACCTTTTCTGCTTTAACAATGCTATCTCCTCCGGTAATTGTTCCGTAGGAATTATAAACCTTACCCAGAGCCAAATGGCTGAAATAGTCCAAGGGTGAGGATTCAATGCTTTTTTCTAATTCTCTAATAATAATATCAAATTCTCCGAGGAAATAGCGACTTCCTTGTTCTGCGTTCTTAGTCAATTCCCCGGCTAAATGAGTCCTCGCCTGATACTTTCCAATTGGAGAAGAATTGAAGACCTGCTCATAAGCAACTTCCTTTTTAGCTTGAGTGTCAGCCATCATTACATTAATCAAGCCAAAACTAACTTTTGACGGCTTATACACAAAAGAGGAAAAAGTAAATAGAAAAATTATTATTGCAACTACCAAGAAAACTCCTGATCCCCTTTTCCTCTGATCGTCTTTGGATAGCAAGGGTTGAGCAACAGCTCCAGAAAACCCAAGAACTAAGAATAACATAAGGAAGCTGGCTGGCATATCAAAGACCGTAAGGTTCTGGACAAAATGAGCTACAAGTAAAGAAGTAAAGACAGCCGGAGCCCAAAACCCTAATCGTTTTTGGATATAATCTTTCCACAGGATATAGCAAGCGAAAAATAGAAAAGAAAAATAAGACAAAAGGCCTAAAATCCCGGCATCAACTAAATTATCAACAATGATATTATGTGCCTGATCAAAACGAACCTCTGTTCCGCATTCTGGAAGATAGAAACAAGGATCAAACCTTTGATCAAAGACAAATGAAAAATTCTGTGGACCCCAACCAAGAATCGGTCTTTCCAGAAAAGCATTAAATCCTATTTGCCAAAGCAGGGGTCGCGCATTACTCCTCGTTTCAACAAGTTTCTGCTGGACAATACTATTCGGCATAAATAGGAGAATAATAGATATTAAAAACACTATTATTGAAACAACCAAAACTGCTTTGCCAATAATTCTAAAAGATTTCTTCTTAACCTCAAGGGCAAGCCAAAAGATCGCCATCAATCCCATAGCACCAAAAAAAGCAAGCGTGGCTGCTGATCCCCCGCTCATTATTAATGCTGCGCCCATTGCTGAAGTCGCTATTGCCAATACAATCAAGCAGGGATATTTGGCTCTGGCAAAAGACCAAATTTTCAATTCTTTTTTTCTGTTTATTGTCAAAAAAATGTAAATTGCAAAGCACAGGTTAAATAATAAATAAGTCGCTAAAAAAGAACTATTGCCCAGGGTGGCTCCATTTTTCGCTACTGGCAATTTTCCCAGACCCGCCTTATCCATAAAAAACATAAGGCAAATAAAAACAGCCACACCAACAGAAAGAGCAAAAGCCCTTAGCCAAGCCCTCTGGTTTTTAAATGTTGTGCTTAAAACTAAAAACAATCCAAAAAGGTGAAACCACATTAAAAGACCAGACATCCTTTCAAACTTGGACCAAAAACTGCGAGAAGGATCAGCTCCAAAAATACTAGCAAGGGTTAAGATTATTACAAAAGCAGAGAGAGATAATAAAAGAACATTGATTTTTGGCCTATATTTTGGAGAATGAAAGATGAGTACAATCCAAAAGAAAAAAGCGATTTCTATTAACCCCATCAAGTAAAGCCCTTTGGGCCCGACATAAGGGAAAAAAGAGTGTCCATCTACTAAAAGT
>JAHIEL010000086.1 GCA_018901715.1 Patescibacteria group bacterium | reverse complement strand
GAGTATTCGGGACTGTGGAGCTCAAATGCAAGTCTCGCAATGAATTCACAAATTTAGTTTTTACAATTAGGCTCCACAAGGCTGATGCCATTATGGAGCCAGCAAATTTAGCAATTTAGCAAAACAACCATTTAAATGGCAATGCGATAAAGGATATTAATTACATCATTCCTCCCGATTCGGTTTTGCAAAAAGGAAAAATCAGATTTATAAGAATATTATGAGAAAGAGCTGATTGTGAAACAGATTATTGTTGTATAAACAGAGATATAATTTTCACAATTTAATAACTATGGAAAAACAAATTATTATAACAGGCGGTTTGGGATTTATTGGAAGTCATCTGTTAAAAAAACTAATAGTAGATGGATATTATGTGGTTGTAATTGACGATTGCTCAAATGCTAATGTTAAAATTTTAAAATCATTACCTAAATTGAAATTCCATCTAATCAAATGTGATATTCGCAATAAGAAAAAAATAGAGCAAGAACTTTTAAAATATAAACCAAAAATAATTGTTCATCTTGCGTCAATTCATTATATTCCTGATTGTTGTAAACATCCCAGCAAGACAGTAGATATTAATATTAAAGGCACTCAGACAATGCTTGAGATTGCGTCAAAGATAAATGTTAAGAACTTCCTATTTGCATCTTCGGCATCTGTTTATAAACCAAGTGTTATTCCTCACAAAGAAGATGATTCTCTTGAACCAATTGATATTTATGGGCAATCAAAAAAGCAAGCTGAAAAAATAATTAAGCTGTACTGTAAAAGTAACAACATTAATTTTACAACCTTAAGGTTGTTTAATGTCTATGGTCCAAATGATCTTACCCCACACTTAATTCCTTCGCTTTTATTAAGATTAAAAAAATCCAAAAATATCAATGTTGGAAATCTCAAAACTTCAAGAGATTATATTTATGTTGACGATGTTGTAGATATAATGGTAAAAATTTTAAAAAATCCTAACGGGTTTAGTAATGCAACTTACAATATTGGAACAAGCAATAAAACTTCAGGAGAAAGATTAATCAAAATAATTGGAAACATACTTGATAAAAAAATTATTGTCAAGAAAAATAAAAATTTAACAAGAAAAACCGACAGGAAGATCATGGTGGCAAATATTGATTGTATTTCAGATGAATATTTATGGAAACCTCGATATACAATAAAGAAGGGAATAAAACAATTATTAAATAATTCATTTTAATGTCTCTGAAAAACAAAAATATAACATTAGGAATAATCATAGACACAGCTTTAAAAATACCTCCTAACACGGGGGTAACTTACAGATTATATTTTTTATCAAAAAAACTAACCGAGAAAGGATTAAAAGTAAAACTTTTTTTGTGCAATAGAAATATAAACAGCAACAAAGATGCAGAAAGTTTATTTGAAAACTCCACTATGGAGTATCATATTATTCCAGAAAAAATATTCTATGATGTAAAAAAAATGAAGAGTATAATAAAAGAAAATTCGCTAGACATTTTGCAATTTGAAGATGCGATTTCGCTGCTTAGATATTATGAAATCGGAGTGAAATTAAATATTCCAATTTGTTTAGAAATGCATGATGTAGAAACAACTTTAAAAGAATTTCTAGGATATCGTAAAGATGAAATTAAAAATGCTCAAATAATTAGCCATAATGCTTGCAGGTTAGCTCAAGCTATTGTATGTATGACTTCTCTTGATCATAGCGAACTTATTCACAAAGTTAATGTCAGTAAAGGTAAATTAACTTTGATTCCAAATCCGATTGATTTAGATTATTTTTTTTATTACGGACCTTATATAAAGTCGTTCAATATTATTTTTGTAGGAAATATGTTCTATTGGCCCAACAAAAATGCTATGGAGCAAATAGCCAAGAAAATATATCCCGAAGTTATAAAAAAAGCCAAGGATATAAAATTTTATTTTATCGGAATGATTCCTAAAAAAATAAGGAAAAAATATGAAAAAGATAATTTTATTTTCACAGGAAGCGTTGATAATTTAAATGAGTATTTAAAAATAGCTACTCTTGCCCTGTGTCCCGTAATTGAAGGATCTGGCATGAAAGTCAAATTATTAAACTATTGCGCGGCAGGGCTTCCGGTTATAACTTCAAAAATTGGAGCTTCTGGATATGAGAAAGTAAAAAGTTTACTTATTGAAAACGATATAGATAATTATCCAAATGTAATTGTTGATTTATTAAATCATCATTCCAAACTAAAAAAGATTGGCAGAAGTAATAGAAAGTATATAGAAAAAAACTTTGACATAAATGATATTGCTGATAAAACAATACGATTGTATAAAAAGATGATTGATAATTTTCAATACAAAAACAGGATAATCAGGAAAAAACGAATCACAAAACTTGTGCAACTTTTGTGGTTAGACGAAAAAAGAGTTAAAACAATAACAAATAAGAATTATTATATTATAAATAATGGAAAAATTATATATAAAAAAGAAATTGCCTAAGTTACTAATTATGGAAGGTTTTTGGCAAGTTGGGAAAACTCAGTTGATAGCAGCTCTTGCAAAAAAATTCCACTTTGAGATTATTTATGAACCAAATCACATTTACAGTAATATTAATACGGATATTTCAAAATGGTATCAGGGCAAGCATCAAGAAAGATTTAAAAAAGTTCAAAACAATATGCAAAATGGCAAAAAAATAATAATGGACAGATCTATTATTTCAAGTATTGCTTATCAATATGCCACTTCTGGCAAATTTCCCAATGGGTACAAATCGGATTTATATAGAATAAAAAAAACGAATAGCTTTCTTGTTATTTTTTTATATGGAGATAAAAGTTTTGTAATTAAAAAATCAAAAAAAATTAAAGATAATACAGTAAAAAATCAAATGAAAAAAAGCTCTCTTTTTTATGATAATTATTTAGATTTTTATCTAAATATTTTGCCGTCTCTTATAAACAATAGAATTTTATTTATCAAGGTTAATAACAAAAATAAATTTATTGGATATTCAACCATATTTAAAGAGGCAAATAAAGGAATTATTGGAATGTTAAAAACAAAAGCTGTTTGCGCTAGTGTAGTTATGTTTTATAAAAACAAAATTCTATTGCTTTATGATCATAAATGGAAACATTATGTATTACCGCAAGGTCACAAAGAAAATAAAGAAGTTCTGAAAAATACTGCCCTGAGAGAAGCGAGTGAAGAAACTGGTTTTAAAAATTTAAAGGTAGTTAAGAAACTAAAAAAATATCAATATCATTATTCGGAAAATAATAAAATAATATATAAAACCATTCATGTTTACTTGGTTGAAATTCTTAATCCATCAAAGACAAAAAGAAAATTAGAGCCACATGAAAAATATTCTAACAATTTTTTTAAAACAAATGAGGCAATAAAAAAAGCGCGGTGGCCACAGGATAAAAAAGTAATTGCATTATCAAAAAATTATATTAAATAAAAACCTTGTTTTCTGTTGTTAGAAATCAAGGTATATTTTTAATTATTCAAGATGTAGCCACCATTGCTGAAGAAAGTTTTCTGAAAACAAGTTTGTTTCTTTTAATACAAGCGCGATTGCTTGCACGAGAGTATCACTTAGTTCAATTATTGAATCAGGACCCTCAGCTTCTAAAAAGCATTCAGATATTTGATAAACTTTCTTTCCATGGGTGGTATTTTCCACTACAGCTTCGGGCAGTAATTTTTTATATGGATAGGGTTTATCTTCAGCTAAAAAGCATATTTCCAAAGCAAGCTTAACAATTGCGGCTTTAATAATTATTGAAGCCATTTTTCTTTGTTTTTTTATAGCGTGTCTTAGGTTATGTCGTTCGGTTCTGAACTCAATGTATTTTTTTCCAAGAATGCCATTAACTGAATTGGCGAATATTTCTTGTTGTTCCCTGAGTATTCCTGCAAATCGATCTTCACGGTCTCTAATAATAAGAGAATTTTGAAATATCCAGAGAGCTATTGGAAGCCTCTTGTAAAAATCCTGTCTTAACCATTTGTAATTTTTAACTCTTGCGAATACCCACGGATTATGATTATGATCATCAATCGCAAAGCAATCGTCCCAAGAACAAATTACTTTATTAAGAAAAAGGTCATCTGGAATAAGAATCATAATATCCCAAACCAAACCTTCTTCGTTTTCAGTTAAGAGAATTGAGGACTGTTTAATAAAACTTTCCACTTCTTGGTTCTTCAATAAAATATCTTCTACATATCTTTCAACTGCCGATTTCAAAGTATTCATTTTATTCCTCCCGCGTTTCTAACTTCGCAACCAATCTCTTAAGCCCTTCTTTGTTGCCAAGATATTTGAGATACCTGCTAAGAGCAACTTCGCTTGTCATCCACTTGTATTCAGTATGTTCAGAAGAAATGTTGATTCTTGCGCCTGCTGGCACTTCCGCGCCAAACACCTTCTCCGTTTGCTGGCGATTATCGTCAAAAAATTCAAACAAATATTCGGTATCGATTAATTCTACGACATCAACAATTCCAGTTTCTTCCCTGAGTTCTCGCAAAGCTGCATCTTCAAAAGATTCTTCCTCGCGAACATTTCCCGTAATTGGCTGCCAGAAACCGCCTCTTGCTGGAACTCTTTTTAATATCAAAAACAAGAAAGTTTCCTTCTTAGCTTTTTTAAATACAATGACCTCAACCTGGTTATTTGTTTTTATTTCTTTTTTGTTATTCATATTTAACCAAATTAAATTGCACTCTCTCTGTGCATCTTCATTGGAATCTGGACAATGAAGCAAGGTGTGAAGCTGATCAGTACAATATTTCTTTCTTATTTCTCCTTTTATTTTCAAGATTGATTCAACAGCGTTCCTGCCTTCAATAAACCATACCTGCAGCGGTGTTCTACATAAATATTCTTCAAGTTCAACGGGATGGCGTAGAATAGGCCATTGATACAACTTTTTTACGAGTTCTAGATCCATTGATATTTCGCCTCGCCTGATTATTTTCAGGTCCATTTGTTCAATTTTGCTTTCAAGTTCATCTATTAATCCATGCTTAACCATATCTGGTTTGATGATAACTACACTATAAACTTTTTCAAAGAACAGCATTTTCTTTCCCTCCTTTTGCTATTATTATAAGAATATAATAATTTGCAAAAAATGTCAACAACAACACTTAATATAAATTTTTATTTTTGCCATCTTTTCTCTTTGTTGTATAATGTAAATAATATTGAAACTGGAAATTGCCAGCCCGAGGCTGGTCCGCCTTGGGCGGAGAAATTGGAATGTAGGATGTGGAATTTAAAAATTAAAACATTAAAAATTATTTACAAAATTAAAAATTAAAAATTTACACTTATGCCCACAAAAAAAACAGCCTTAATTATGGCAGGTTATAGCTCCTTTTTGGAGTAATTTTTATAATGAGTAAATAAATGAAAATGAATAAAAAAAAGTTTAAAGAGATTATTAAATCTGACATAGAAATAATATCTACGATTGATCACCCTTATACATCCCCGCCGTCGCATATATTTGACGCTCACAATTATTTAATGGAAGAATACGGAAATAAAATATTGATTGTAAATTGGGATGTTTCACTGCCAGGAGAAAGAACATACAGATATGATCTTATAACAGACACGGGATTAATTGCAAAATTTCCGCTGTTATACCATTACAATACTGAAGATTTTAAGCACTGAAATATATGTGCTTATTTTTTTATAATGAACAACACATCCGAAATAGATATATATTTTTTATCTTGCCAATTAAAAATAATTTTTAAATCATCTCCTATTTTAAATTTATTCAAGTAAGAATTAATGCTTTCTTCTAAAAAATCAATATTTCTTTTTAGTTTCCAACTTTCTTCTAAATTATATTCATCAATCAATACTAAAAATAAACGATTAGCTGAATCAAAACGCCTTTCTCCTTGCTCTTCGTAAAGCCATCTAATTAATTCTTTTTTATTTTCCATCGCTTCTTCTATAATTTCCCATCTTGTTTTATGAAAATTAGAAATAGCTTTTTTGACTGACTCAAGATGGCTTTCGGACAATCTAGCTAAAAGCTCAGAAAGTAAAAATTTGTTTTTTTGCGATGAATCAAATTTAATTTTATTTTTTCTTGCTATTTGTTTAAGCTCGGTCAATTCTGGTTTTAGTCCTTTTCCTCTGCGTTTTGTGGCCATAAAACCATCGGGAAAATAAGTAACTTTTAAATCAAATGGAATTTGGTCAACAAAAAAATCAACTTTTTTGATTAGTCCGATTGCAGGTAAAACTCGCTTATGCTCTTTAAATATGTCTTCTATTAAAATAGATGTCCAATGATTGAACCATGAACATAAAACATAACCTTTTAAGCTTTCGTGTATTTCGTTATCGACTTTGTCCATTAAAATGTCAAAGTTTTTGATTTTTTTAATGTAGTTATTAATTATAGTCTTTTCCAGATTATTTTGATAAAGCCCGCCCCAATCAAAGATTTTTAATTTATACAATTCTGAAATAAGTTTATCTTGATATTTTTTGCGCTCCCTTCTTTCATCTTGAAATTTAGCATTAATAAACTCATCAATTACTCTTTCCGTCTTTGGATTATCAGCGATTTTTTCTATTAAATTATTAGTTCCTTGATTTAGATCAATGCCTATTTTGTTAGCGAATTCAACCATCAGCGTCTTTCTGGCGATAGAGCGAATTTTTAAAAAGAGCAGACTATTTGAATCTTTGAGAAGTTTCTCAAAATCATTTGCCTGATAAAGCTTTTTGAGCTGTTGATAAATTTTGAAATTCATGGTGTTTTAATTATAACAATAAAATAAATATTCACTTGTTCCTTTGCGACTCCCTTTTCCTCCATAATGATTAAAATATTCTTGTTCATATACTTCAACTTTTTTAAATTGTTTTATTAATTCTATCATCTTGTTTTTTTCAGGGTAACTTTTACTATTATAAGAAATGAGCCAATAGGGAATATGCTGGCTATTTTCGAAAAGCTTCTGAAAAGAATTTTCAATCTCAGTTTTTTGAACAAATCCACTCTTTTTTTTTGGATAATATGCCTTTGTTCCATTTATAAATTTTTTGTCTTTCCAATACTGCGCATAAGTTTCTAGAAAGTGGTAAAATGCCTGATAGTCAGGGTGGCAACCGCAATATGGAGGATCAAAATAAACTAAATCAACATCTTTTAGTTTAGAAATTAGAGATATTGTATTTTCGCAAAAAGCCTTATTTGTTTTTTTGTTATCAAAAATAGCATTATTATACGAATGAACGAGACTTTGAAATATATCTTTTAAATGTTTTGTTAAGCTGGCATTTCTTTTGATTCGGTCGGGATTTTTACTATATTCAATTGCTTTTAAATGGGCGAAATGTCCCAATGTAATTTTTCTTGTTAAAGAACGATTCATTAAAGCTAATGCCAAAGCCTTTTTATACTCGTTATCAAGTTTTTCAACATTAGCTCTAAATTTATCTAAAAATTTTGCTTGATCTCTTTCAAAAAAAACTCCAGTAAAAACTTTTTCAATTAAATTATCAGCTTTTGCATTTTCATCAAGTAAAATTTTTATATCATTTTTATCAAGTATGATATTTGGATTTTCCACTAAAGCTTTAGTGATTAAATAATTGCATTTTAAAAAATCATTGCCATATACTTTATATCCTTTATCTTTAAAATAATAACCAACGACAGAAGTGCCGCTGAAAGCATCAAAAACAGTTTTTATATCTTTTGGCGCAGTCTCAAGAATCCATTTTATATGCTTTTCTTTGCTTCCTAAATATTGAGTTCTTGGAAATTGATGTATCTTGTATCTATCGCCAAATAGCGTTGTTTGAATCATTATAATTAAAATTATTACAGCTTAAACTACTGTCGACTAGAAATTAGTGAATATCTTTTTTAATTTTTTCAATATTAGCAATCAAAC
Source organism: Patescibacteria group bacterium (assembly GCA_018901715.1). Classification (GTDB taxonomy): domain Bacteria; phylum Patescibacteriota; class Minisyncoccia; order Minisyncoccales; family PEYH01; genus JAHIEL01. Next base: position 2,082 of record JAHIEL010000086.1, on the reverse strand, counting down.
CAAGTATCGAATCTGTAAGATTATCTGTCATTTTTTCATGCAACAATTTTCCTTTTTTAGGATCCGCAGTTGTCAAAGGAAGCTCTTTGATTATTCCGTCTGGATAAATTTCTATATTCCTAAAAAACTTCAATGACCCAGAAAATTTCTTTTTAGTTTTCGCGTGGTATTCTTTTTTCGGCTTATTTGCGTAATATGAAATTAAAGAAGCTTCCACTGAACCGGCGTGAGTATCAAATTCGCCAAAACTTTTTACGCAACATTCTTGAATGTTTTGAGGATAAAGCGGCGGTGCGAAAACCTTGCTGTTTTGATGCGTATAGTTATAATCAGCTTCAATGGATTGCAGGGCGTTAATATTTCCTCCATGACCATTAATTATGCAAATCAATGAATTATTCTCATTTATTGAATTTAATAAATTTGACAAATAATCATAGAAAGTTTTATGCGCCATAAACATAGTATTCGGAAATCCGCTGTGCTCCAGCGAAAGACCGTAATTGATTGCAGGCAATAAAATTATATTGCTTTGAAAATGTTTTTTCAGCGCAGAGCTTAAGCCGCTAGCCAGATTTTGGCTTATAATGCTATCTGTTTCAGGAGGAAGCTCTGTTCCATGATACTCATAACTGCCTATCGGAAGAATTATTATTTTCTTGATTTTCATAAAGATTTAAAATATATTATTAGAATTAACTTCATTGTATATTATTTGAAATCATTTTGCAAATAATAATTTTATTTTTATTTTTTGCCATCTTCCCGCTTTGTGGTATAATATAAACAATATTGAAACTGGAAATTGGAAATTAAGAACGCAATCAGGCTCCACAGTCCCGAGGCGGGAACTATATGGAGCCAGCGAATTTCGCAATAAAAAACAGTTTAGCAATTTAACCATTTAACAATATAATTTTATGTTCTCAAAAAAAACAGCCTTTATTATGGCAGGTTTTATTTTCGCGATAGCAATGGCCTCCGCCAACTTCGCCGGCGCGGCGGAGTGGACGCCGTTAGTGAGGATTCCGGGGCTTCCCGCCACGGGGACGGTGAACCTTTCAATGTATTTGATCGGGCTTTATAATTTTATGCTCAGCGTCGTGGGAATCGTGGCGGTTATAATGCTTATTATAGGAGGAATGAGATATATTACTGCGGTGGGAAATCCCTCTGCGATAGGCGATGCCAAAGATATAATCAACAGCGCCATAACAGGCTTGATTTTCGCTCTTCTTGGAGCAAATCAGCTGCCCTTGGATACAAGTGAAATACATATGAAAGGTAAGTGGAGTTAATTTGTTTTTTATTTTTGTTTGTATTATACTTGAATTGTGAATAGTAATTAGCGAGGCAGACATCAAGACTTTTATGGAGAGTGTTTTGGTTTTAAATAATATAGTTAAAATAGTCAAGCTAAAGGTCGAGTTAAAAAAATTAATAAATAAAATAATAAAATCAATATGAAAGAAAAAACTAAACAATTGAAAACAGTGCAAGAGGAATGGATGGGCGCGACTTCGGAAAAAGAGAAGCGAGAAGATGTGATTGTGGTAAAAGAGTTTGCCTGTGATTTTGATTAATGATATTTTGTAAATTGAATATTATATAATTGCTTATATTAAAAAGTAATTGATTTGGTATGGAAATAAACAAAAATATAGATTCGTCATTACATTATGTTCTATGGGAAGTAACTCAAAAATGTAATTTAAAATGCATACATTGTCGAGCTGATGCGTCCCCTGATAAAAAAGAAAAAATAATAATTAAAGGAAAGAAAGCTTTTGAACTTATAGATGAAATAAAAAAATTAGGCGCTCCTACATTGGCGCTTACTGGCGGAGAGCCTCTCTTGAGAAAAGATCTGATTGACATTATAAAATATGCTAATAAGCAAGGTGTTCCAGTTCGAATTCAAAGCAATGGTTTGTTATTAACCGAGAGATTAGCATCTCAATTAAAAAATTTAGGAATTTTATCTTTCGGGATAGGATTAGACGGTCCAAACGCAGAAATTCACGATCGGATCAGAAATAAAAAAGGGGCTTTTAAGAAAGCCATTAAATCAATTAAGTTATT
>JAHIEL010000085.1 GCA_018901715.1 Patescibacteria group bacterium | reverse complement strand
AAACTCACCAAATCGCAGAAAAAAGTAAGCTGGCAGATATTAAAGGACTTAGAAAAACAAAAACCAATGTCGCGTCTTTTGCAAGGCGATGTTGGCTCTGGGAAAACAATTGTCGCTGCCCTTATTGCTTTAAATGTAATTAAAGCCGGTTATCAGGTTGCCTTTATGGCTCCTACTGAAATTCTTTCAAAACAACACTTTAAAACTTTGGCTGATTTTTTCAAAGGATTTAAAATAGACATCGGGCTTTTAACTGGAAAAACAGATAAATATGTTTCAAAAAAATTAAATCAGCCAATTGAAATTTCCAGAAAAAAACTTTTAGAAAATACTTTAAATTCAAAAATTGATATTTTAGTCGGCACGCATTCCCTAATACAAGACAAAGTAAAATTCGGCAATCTTGCTTTTGTGGTCTTAGATGAACAACACAGGTTTGGAGTAAAACAAAGAGCAAAACTCTGCAAAAAACATTCTGCTATTCCTCATCTTCTTTCAATGACTGCCACGCCCATCCCCCGCAGTTTAACTCTCACAATTTACGGAGACCTTGATTTATCTTTGCTTGATGAAATGCCGAAAGGCAAGAGGAAAATAATTACAAAAGTTATAACTGATAAAGAAAGAGATGACGCTTACCAGCTTGTTAGAGAGGAAATCAAAAAAGGCAAACAAGCATTTGTGATTTGTCCAAGAATTGAAAAAAGCGAAAACAAAGAAAATGACAAAACAGGATGGGCTGGCGTTAAGTCGGTAAAAGAAGAATTTGAATATTTGTCTGAAAAAATCTTTCCAAAACTTAGATTAGCTATGCTCCATGGAAAAGTGCCAAGCTTGGAAAAAAATAAAATTATGAAGGACTTTGCAAGAGGGAAAATTGATGTCTTGGTTTCTACTTCAGTGGTTGAGGTAGGAATTGATATTCCCAATGCCACGATAATGCTGATTGAGGGCGCAGATAGATTTGGCTTGGCCCAGCTTCATCAGTTCAGGGGCAGGATTGGAAGAAAAGGAGATAAATCGTATTGCTTACTCTTCTATAGTAACAATAAATCCGCTCCAAAACGGCTAAGGTCTTTAGCAAAAATAGACAATGGTTTGGAACTTGCGGAAATTGATTTAAAGATAAGAGGGCCTGGCCAATTCTTTGGAACCAAACAGTGGGGTTTGCCAGACATTGCTATGAATGCTTTGGCTGATTTTTCTTTAGTTGAAAAAACAAGACAAATAGCAAAAGAAATATTAGAGCTTGACCCAAAATTAAAAAAACACCCATTGTTAAAAAAGAGGGTTCAAAAATTCCAAGAAAGAATACATCTGGAATAAGTTAATCACTGATAACTGATAATTAATCACTGATCATTAAAGACGCCCCCGCCCTCTCCGCTTACTACCCCGCCCCCGCCCTCTCCAGCAGGGAGGACGGGGGCGGGATGTGAAAAGAATCGGGGGGAAGTCGGACTTCCCCCCGTTCGATAGCATCCCGAGACCCGTTCTCTAAAATAAAATGTTAGGGTCAGACCCTAACAGATTAAAAAGATTAATAGAACAAACTATCGGTGTTTGGGAGTGGGCCAGAAACCCATATATTTTCCAAGAGAGAGCCGTATTTGAGCATCAAGCGCTGGAGCAGCCACGAAAAAAATCATAGTAAGCGGGAAAAAAAGCCATTGAGCGCAAGCGATTAGAACTTTAGCTTTCCCTTTTCTTGAATTATCTTTGGGCGGGAGAAGATAAAAAGTATAATACATATAACCGAATAAACCAAGCATAGCAAAAGTTAATAGGCGTCCAATATATCTTGGCAAATTATATGAAAAAATTGTTTGATTAAATTCATTGCTTCCTAACACTGTTGGCAACCAGCCAAGCACAGCCAAAAGAATCGGCGCACAAGCCCAATTCCAATGCCCTTCTATTACTTCAAGCCCTAATGATAATTTCTTTTTTAAAGAAATCTTTTTATTTTTCCAAAATCCAAAAATAAAATAAGGGACTTCTGCAACGCCATAAGCCCATCTCCTTTGCTGTTTGTACATATTGGCTAATGTTCCAAAAAATGACTTACCAACATTAGCGTCCATAGAAATAGAACAATGAAGCGACTCTACCCTATAATCGCCATCATAGAATAATAGACACTGCCAAAATATACGGGAATCATCAGAAACCACATCTGGTTGTTTAAAATCAATTTCAACTAATGCTTTAAACGGCATTGAGTGCGAAGAAAAAGTAATCAACTTGTCTTCTCTTTCCTGATTTGTAATGTGCCAAAAAGAAGTGGAAAAGGAAAATAGCCGAGATAATGCCGGCACTTGCCAAATATTATTTAAAAATAAAGGAATTGGTTGAAAACTTGTCCGTAACGGCTTCTTAGTAGTTAGATAATGGTAAGCAAGGATAGAAAAATATTGCTTGGAAGCCACAGAATCAATATCAAAAGAAGTGAACAAGATATTCTCGTAGGCAATGCCAAGCTCGTCTATTAGATTTTTAGCTTTTCTGCTTGCCCAAACCTCATTTGATGATTTCGCTGCAATCTCACCAGGCAAACCAAAAGGATGAGTAGTAATTATAAATTTGAAAAACTTATTACCAAACTCTTGCTCTATTCTCTCGCCCATCTCTTTAACTTCTTGCCCGCCTCTTTCTTCTTGAGCCAAAATAACTATAAATTTTTCTTTAGGATAATCTGTGTTTAAAAGCGCTTGTATTGAACCCCTGACTACTTCATATGGCTCTTTATACATTGGCAAAACTACTAAATGATAAATATCTTTCCAGTTTTTTGCTGGCAATTCGTCCGGCATTTTTTGCAAATTCTCTAATTTTTGCATCCAGTTAATTTTTTCCACTTTTTTCATTCGAGCATAACTTGCCCTTAAATGAAAAGAAAAATAAACAGCTCTAAAAAGCCAATGAGCTACAAGAATTAAAGCAAAAAAGGCCACCCATACTGGTTTGAAATATGAAAAAACGATTGCAGCGATAATCGTTATACAGCTGAACAATCCGGGCAAAATCTCAAATATTCTATAAAAAATTCTTTCCCCTCTATCTTTTAAGTCAGATGCCCGCGCAAGACGCAAATAATATTTATCAGTCATTTATAATTAATCATTTATAATTAATCATTGATAATTGATCACTGATCATTAAAAAATAAAGAAGGAAAATGATTGATTATTGACCAGCGATAATTGATCATTAGTTTTTTTAGTGTAGCGCCACGGGGAATCGAACCCCGATTACTAGATTGAAAATCTAGTGTCCTAACCGTTAGACGATGGCGCCATTCGTTTGATAGTATAAATTAAAATTTGTAAAAAATCAAGACCCTTGATATGCTTAAACTAATGAAAATATTAGCGATAGAAACATCTTGTGACGACACTTGTATTGCTGTGGCCCAATGCCAAGGAAGTAATTTTGAATTGCTTTCAAATATTGTTTCTTCGCAAATTGAAGTTCATAAAGAATTTGGCGGTGTCTATCCCTCTCTCGCGAGAAGAGAACACCAAAAAAATTTAACAACAGTTCTTGAACAAGCCCTTAAAAAAGCAAAACTTTTAAAAAAAGAAAAATCAAAGAGTTTTAGAATACAAGAAATTTTATCAAGGGAAGAAATTTTATCTAAACTATTAGATTCTTTTCTAAAAAATTATAAAAAACCAGATATAGATTTAATCGCAGTTACAAAGGGTCCTGGACTTGACCCTTGCCTTTGGACAGGAGTTAATTTTGCTAAAGCACTTAGTTTTGCTTGGAATCTGCCGATTATTGGAATCAATCATATTGAAGCACACATACTTGCCAGTTTTTTAGAAAAAACTGGCTCAAATAATAAGCTATCAATAATTAATCAATCAAAGATATTTCCTGCAATCTCTTTGATTGTTTCTGGAGGACATACTCAAATAATTCTTATGAAAAAATTTGGAAACTACGAAATTGTCGGAGAAACTAGAGATGATGCTGCTGGCGAGGCGTTTGATAAAATCGCTAGAATATTGGGACTTGGATATCCTGGTGGCCCTGCAATTCAGAAAGAGGCAGAAAAGATATGTCGAAATATCGAAATGTCGAAATATCGCGTAAAACTGCCCAGACCAATGCTCTATACAAAGGACTATGATTTTAGTTTTTCTGGTTTAAAAACAGCTGTGTTGTATGATGCGAAAAAGAGAAAAAAGCAAACCCAGTCATATATCAGTGCGATGGCAAAAGAGGCCCAACAAGCGATTATTGATATTTTAATCAAAAAAACTATTAAAGCGGCAAAGGACTACAAAGTAAAAACAATTATCTTGGGTGGAGGGGTTTCTGCGAATAAAGAACTTCAAAAACAATTTAAAGAAAAAATAAAAAAAGAAAATTTAGATTTTGAATTTCAAATTCCAAAAATTAAGTTTTGCGGCGACAACGCAGCAATGATTGCTATAACTGCCTACCTTAAAAAAAATCTAAAACCTGTTAAAATAAACACTCTTGCAGCTGAACCAAATATTAGGTTATAATCTTTAAATGCTCTATTATCCATTTCTCGCAATATTAGGACTAATACCCAGCACTCTCTGGTTGTTATTTTATTTGAGAAAAGACACAAGGCCAGAACCAAACAGAATGGTTATTCTCGTATTTTTGTTGGGAATGCTTTCTACTTTTCCAGCCGCACTTATAGAAATGGTTTTTAAAAAAGGGTGCATACTCGCTAATCTCGCTCCTCATATTGCAATAATTGTTTATTTCTTAATAGGCGTTGCTATCACTGAAGAAGTTCTGAAATATCTTGTTGTTAGATTTTCTGCGCTTAAAACAAAAGAGTTTGACGAGCCAATTGATGCAATGATTTATATGATAATTGCTGGGCTTGGCTTTGCCGCAGTAGAAAACATATTAACTCTTTGGGCTCTTAAGCCACCAATGCTTGTTGAAAAAACAACAATAGCTCTTTTGGGTAGATTTATCGGGGCCACTTTCCTGCATGCTCTTGCCGGAGCGAACATTGGATTTTTTATCGCGCTCTCATTTTTCAGAACAAGGCATAGAAAGATGCTTTTATTCGCTGGCATCTTCGGCTCAGTCGTGTTGCACGGAATATATAATATTGGTATAACAATGGAAGGAGGGTATAGAATAGCGATTGTGGGGACTATTCTTCTCCTACTCTTTTTATTAGTGCTTGTTGAATTTAGTGAAATTAAAAAGCTTTTAACAGTGTGTCGGATAAAACTTACAAGATAATTAATTAACTTTATTTAAAATCTATGTCTATTTTTAAAAAGAAGAACAAAAATCCCCAACAAAAAGAATTACCAAGCTCTTTAGAAGAAGGAGAATTAACAATTGATGCTTATGAAACTAAAAATGACTTTGTGATTGTTTCCACAATTGCGGGTGTGAATTCCAAGAATTTGGATATTTCTGTTGAAGACGATATGCTCATTATTAAAGGCAAGAGAGAGAAACCGAAAAATACTGATAAAGATAGAACATATTTTCAAAAAGAATGTTTTTGGGGAAATTTTTCTAAAAGAATAATTTTGCCAGAAAAAGTTAAAATTTCAAAAGCTGAAGCAGATATAGAAGACGGTATTCTTACTCTTAAAATACCTAAAGCAAAAACATCTCCCTCTACAAAAATTAAAATAGAAGACAAGTAGAATATGAAAATAACTGGATGGATATTAGTCGGCATTTTAGCCTTTTCTTTATTCACTCATTTT
>JAHIEL010000084.1 GCA_018901715.1 Patescibacteria group bacterium | reverse complement strand
TTTTTTATGAAAACTGCAGTTATTATACCAGCGCATAATGAAGAGAAGACGATTGTTAATATTATAAAAGCAGCCAAAGGGTGCGAGTTTTTAGATGAGATTATTGTTGTTAATGATGGCTCTTCTGATAAGACCGCGGAAGTTGCGAAAGCCCAAGGGGTTAAGGTGGTAAGTAATCCAGCAAATCTTGGCAAAGGAGAAGCGCTTGAACGCGGGGTTAAAGCCACTGACGCTGATATTCTTTTATTTTTAGACGCTGATTTGATTGATTTTAAAACTTGTCATATTAATAACTTATTGATTCCAGTATTAGAAAAGGGCTTTGATATGTCAGTTGGAGCAGTTGATAGAAGCAAAATAAGCAATTTTTTGAACAGAATATTTCAAAAGATAGAATCACCATTTTCTGGTATGCGAGCAATGCAACGCTCTTTTTGGGAAGAAATTCCTGCGAAATATAAAAAAGATTTTTATGTAGAAAGCACGATTACTTATTTGGCTAAAAGAAAAAAATTAAAAGTGTTTCCTTTAGTGCTTGAGGGAGTTAGGCACATAATAAAAGAGAAGAAGCTCGGTTTTTTGCAGGGGACAAAAGCAAGATGGAAAATGAATTTTCAGATAGTTTTTATTAACATTGCGCTCCGTTTAAATTTTAAGAATTAATTTTTTATATTTAAATAACCAATGGATTCTCCGATTCAAGAAATCAAAGAGAAATTGGATTTAGTAGATGTTATTTCTGGCTATATTAAACTGAGTAAAACTGGGGCTAATTATCGTGCAGTTTGTCCTTTTCATTCAGAGAAAAAACCATCATTTTTTGTCAGCCCGACAAGGCAGTTATGGAGATGCTTCGGATGTGGAAAAAATGGGGACGCATTTAGTTTTATTCAAGAGATTGAAGGCATAGAATTTGGAGATGCTTTAAGATTGTTGGCTCAAAAAGCAGGAGTGAAACTTCAAAGACAAGACCCTCAAGTTCAAACCCAGAGAAAAAGATTTTATGAGATTTTAGAAACAAGCACTAAGTTTTACGAACAGCAACTCCATGAAGGCAAAAATGGTCAAAAAGCAAAGCAATATTTGTTGAATAGAAAGATAACAGAAGAGTCCATTAAAAAGTGGCAGATTGGTTTTGCTCCGGCCTCTTGGAATAGCTTGGGCGATTTTTTACAGAAAAAAGGATTTTCTGTGGGAGAAATTAAAAGAGCAGGGCTTTTGCTTGAGAGCAAAAATGGAAAAGTTTATGATAGGTTTAGGGCAAGGATAATTTTTCCTATTTTTGATTTAAATTCTCAAGTGGTTGGATTTGGCGGGAGATTTTTTGGTAGCTTAAAGCAAGAAGGAGAAGAACCAGCGAAATATCTTAATTTACCTAATACTCTTTTATATAACAAAAGCAATATTTTATATGGTTTGGACAAGGCAAAAGTTGCCATAAGAAAGGAAGATAATTGTATTTTAGTAGAGGGTTATACTGATGTGATATTGTCAGATCAGGCAGGAGTTAATAATGTGGTATCAACTTCTGGCACAGCTCTTACTCCGCAACAGCTTACTATTTTAAAGCGATATTCTAATAATTTAATCACTGCTTTTGATATGGATGTTGCAGGTGACTCTGCTACTAAAAGAGGCATTGATTTAGCGCAAGCTCATGGTTTTGATATCAGAATAGCTATGTTGCCAGAGGGAAAAGACCCAGCAGATGTTGTTATGGATGCTCCTGAACAATGGAAAAAATTTATTAAAGAATCAAGGTCTATTCTTGATTTCTATTTTGAAAAAGCATTTTTAAGTTTTGATAAAAGTAAAATAGAGGACAAGAAAAAGATTTCCTCTACTCTTTTGCCGATTGTTGCCAAAATTCAGAATAAAATTGAACAATCCCATTGGACGAAAGAATTGGCGAAACAATTAGATGTTACTGAACATAGCGTTGAGCAGGAATTGAGTAAATATACGAATTTAAGCACAGAAACAGAGCCCGGAGAAGAGAAGTTTAAAACAGAGAAGAAGAATCGCAAGGACTTGATTGAGGAAAGGATAATCTCTCTACTTTTAAACTTTCCAGAAAGAATAAATCTTGTTAACGACGAGGCAGTGGCTTGTTTTTCAGAGGTATTAAGGGGTATTATTAAAGAATTCAAGAAAGATTCAAAAGAATTTTGGAAGAATTATCAAGAGATAGACACAGACGATAATACAAAAGAACTTTTGAATGAATTAGCTTTGACCGGGGAGGCGGAGAAGTTAATAAGAGAAGTAGATGATGAAGAAGAAATAATTGTTTCCTTAGAAGAACTTTCGCAGATTTTTAAAAAAGAAAGATTACAGAAATTATCTGAAGAAATTAAACAAGCTGAAGCTGGTAAAGAATCTTCTAAGGTAAAAGAGCTTTCAAAAGAATTTAACGAGCTGGCAAAATCTTTATTATAAACCGAAAAATAGCGCCGTGGCTTTAGCCGCGGAAATCTATTAAAATAATTTTAATATGAAGAAACAAAAGAAAATATTAGCTAAAAAAGTGGATAAAAAAGACAAGAAGCCAAAGAGTTCTGTGAAAAAGCAAAAGCCAATGAAGAAGCCAGCAAAGAAAGCAACAAAGAAATCAGCAAGGAAAGTAGGGAAGAAGCCAGTAAAGAAATTAATAAAAAAAGGAGTTGTCAAAAAGCCAAGAATTAGAAAAAAACAGATTTTTGCAGAAGAGAAAATAGATGAATTGGTAAAAAGGGGCAGGAGTCGTGGATTTATCACTTATGCAGAAGTGTTACATCTATTTCCTGGAGCAGATAGGGACATTGATGGGCTGGAAGATTTTTATGAACGCATGGAAAAAGAGGGCGTTGAGCTCAAGAAAAGCACTGGGTTTTTAGATGTGGAAGATGATTCAAAGAAAAAAGCTAGAATTATAAGGAGCAAACCGGATTCTGTTCAAATGTATTTAAAAGAGATAGGCAAAGTTAATTTTTTGAGCGCTAAAGAAGAAAAAGAATTAGCTAAAAGAATTGAAAAAAATGATATAGCAGCTAAGCAGAAATTAATAAGCGCTAATTTGCGGTTGGTTGTTTCTATTGCCAAAAGATACATCGGCCGTTCGCCAAATCTTACTTTGCTTGATTTAATTCAAGAGGGAAACACTGGTCTTTTCAGGGCATCGGAAAAATTTGATTGGCGTAGAGGATATAAATTTTCAACTTATGCTACATGGTGGATAAGACAGGCGATTACCAGAGCGTTAGCAGACCAGGCAAGGACTATAAGAATTCCTGTTCATATGATAGAGACAATTTCTAAGTTTACTAAAGTAAGAAGAGAGCTTTTGCGGGAGCTAAGCAGAGAGCCAAGCATAGAAGAGATTGCTAGGGAAATGGGTATTACTGTTAAGAAGGCAAGACACATTAAAACTATAGCGCAAAAAACAATTTCTTTAGAAACTCCGATAGGGGATAAAGATGAAGATGATAGTGTTTTAGCCGAGTTTATAAAAGATGAAGATATGCCATCACCGTCTAAAAAAGCGGGCAGGGCATTACTTAAGCAACGGCTTGCTGAAGTTATGATTGACTTAACTGAAAGAGAACGGAGAATTTTATCAATGAGATTTGGCTTGAAAGATGGGGTGACACATACTTTGCAGGAAGTAGGCGAAGTTTTTGGAGTAACAAGAGAACGAATCAGGCAGATTGAAGCAAAGGCGTTGGAAAAGATAAGAAAGCATGAGAATTTAAAAAAATTAGAAGGATACTAGATTGATTATTGATTATTGATCGCTAAGCGCTTTTTCCTTGAAAAAAACGAACATTTGTAGTATATTAACCACATTCCGCGGTAGCTCAATGGTAGAGCAAACGGCTGTTAACCGTTAGGCTGTAGGTTCGAGTCCTACCCGCGGAGCCAAATTGTATGTTGCGAGTTTGTTGCCTCGGCGCTTCGCGCCTCGGCAGGCAGATTGTATAGTATTTGCCAAGATTTTTTGGGTTTAATCGCCACCTTTTGCGCCAGCAAAACGCGGTTCGAGCCAATCCTTTTGAGAAAATCCCGTCCCGCGACGGGATTTTCTTGCAAAGCGATAATTTTGGCTTGTTGAGCCGCTAAAATGAATTGTCGTGCCGGTTCGAGCCAATGATTGCCGTTTCGCTCAAAATCCTTTGATTTTTCGGAAAGCTCGCTTTTTTCGTTGATGATTTTTTCTTTTTTAGCGGTGTATTCCTCGCGTGAAATTGTGCCGTCCAAATGAGCGTCTAAAAGTATATCGAGCTTTCCCTCAAGCTCTTTTATTTTGTCTTTGAGATTTTGAGCGAAAACGGCTCCGCTTTGGGCGGCTTCCGTTTCTTCCTTGTTTAGCTCGTTTAACATCCACTCCGCCCAAGCGGAAGACAAAGAAACTTTTTGAAGCTCGTTTGCGACAAGATCGGCCAAAACTTCCTCGCGAATATATTTTTGCGAACATTTTTTATCCCGCTTTTTAGTGCAACGATAATAGTTGTGCCCTTTTTGCGTTTCGGAAGTGATGGCGCAACCGCATTCTCCGCAAACGAGCATATTTCTAAACGGATATTCTTTTTGGCTCGGCTTTTTCGGACGCGAACGATCCGCCATCACTTTCTGGCACGCTTCAAAAAGTTTCTTTGGAATCATTGGCTCATGCTTTCCGTCATACATTTCGCCGTTATATTTGAAAACGCCGTAATAAAAAGAATTGGAAAGTATGCTTTGGATATTGGAAACGGAAAGCATATTTTTCTTTCGGCTCAACAAGCCGGCGGAAGTTATTAACTTCCGCACATCTTTCAGAGAATAATTGCCGGTTGCGTAAAGTTCAAAAATTTTCTTGACGAGGCGAAATCTTTCAGGGTCTTTATACATTGTGTGTTTTAGCAAGTCGTTCAAATATCCCAGCGGAGCGTAGCCGGGCAATTCGCCTCGGCGCAATTTTTGACGCAACCCTCTTTTAGTATTCTCTGAAAGATTATCAACAAAGTATTTTGATTGCCCAAAAGCGATATTCAACATGAATTTGCCTTGCGGGGTTGGCTCAAACCAAAATGTCGGGGATTTTAGCGCTTTGATTTTTCCGGTATCAATCAAAAATATTATTCGTCCGCCATCTATGCTGTTTCTCGCCAATCTATCGGGGTGCCACGCTAAAATCCCCTCGGCCTCGCCGCTTTCCATTCTTTTGAGCATATCGTTGAAAATTGGTCTGCCCGGCTCTTTGGCGGTCTGCGATTCGCGGAAAGTAGCGGCGATCAAAAGATTTTCCCGCAAGGCAAATTCTTTCAATTCCGTTTCTTGCGCTTCCAACGACAAAACTTGTCTGTCGTCTTCGTCGGTGGATTTTCTAATGTATAAAAAATATTTCATACTTGTAGTGAATTTATTGAACTATCGCTTTTGGGCTATTAAAAATTATCGCTTTGCTTTCCGCCAAAGGCGGAAATAAAAAGGATTGGCTTATAAATTTCATTTATCCGTTGCTTCGCAACGGCGAACCGCGTTTTGCTTTCGCAAAAGGTGGCGATTAAACCCAAAAAATCTTGGCAAATACTATACAATCTGCCTGCCGAGGCGCGAAGCGCCGAGGCAACAAACTCGCAACATACAATTTGGCTCCG
>JAHIEL010000083.1 GCA_018901715.1 Patescibacteria group bacterium | reverse complement strand
CCAGTACTACATTTTACCCTTAAATAAGCCGGGGCGTCAACGCCCGTAATAATTCAATAGCTTTGCAACATAAAAAAGTTCTAACATCCTACGCCAAATGATTCAAAAACCCTCACAAATAGAGGGTTTTTGGAACGACTCCGTATCGTGAACAATAAAATGGTACACGTCCCTAATTTTCCTAATTTTTAATTTTATTTGAGATAGGGGGCGTGGAGTTAGAATTTTTAGGGAGTTTGTGGTAGAATAAATCAATTAGCTATAAAATTATGAATAAAGAAAATAAAATAAAATCATTATTTTTAAGGAACCTCAAAATGCGTATAAAAGCATGGATCATTCTTCTGTCAATTTCCCTTATCTTAATAATTCTATTTGTTATTATAGTAGCATTAGTTATTAAGGGCGATCGAGAAGTCGTAACCATAGAGCCAGGAGAAATAACTGAAGAGGATAAAGGAATAAGAAATATAGATGACTGTGAAGAGATAGAAGATGAATTAGAAAGAAACGAATGCTTTGCCACTGTGGCTGCGTATGACGGCAACCTATCATCCTGTGATCAGATTGAAAATATCTCAGGCAGAGACAATTGCTACTTAGAGTTAGTGAAATTATATTATGTGGGTCAATTTGATCTATCCGGAGGAGAAGAAATTTATGCTTATCCTCCTGTGCCCCCAGAGCTTGTCTGTAGAAACATTAAAACAGCAGATATAAAAGATGATTGTTATTTAGTGATGGCTCAAGAACAAGAGAGTTCTGTTTATTGTTGGCCAATAGAAGATCAAACGAAAGAAGATAGTTGTTATGCGGATCTAGAAATTGATTGGAGGACTATTACAGAAGAAGAATTAGGAATAAAATTTACACTATCAAATGATTTCATAAAAGTTTTTGGAATTCCGTATTATTCACATATACATTGGGGAACATCTGGCAAGTTTATTGATTTCGATTTTAAACTTCCCGAAAAATACACTGATACATATCTTTTCTTTAGAGGATATACAGCGGATTACGAACATAATTTAACCTTTCCTCGTCGTGGCTGGATTGGAGACGGGGATATATTAGAGACATGTTCAAGCACTGGCGAACTCGACTATGAAAGAGAATGTAAGATAATAGAAATAAATGGCGAGAAAGCAATACTCCAGACAGTTCTTTTTGACTACGAAGGTGCCCATGATGTATATGTCGAGGTTTACTTGAGTAATCCTAGTGATTCTGAATATAAGGGGCTAAATTTCTCTATAGTTTTATGGGATGCTCAAACCAAAATACTAGAGAATTCCGATAATCTGATATCAGAATTTTATACTCAATCTCAGAACATAATGAAAAACCAGAACTTATCTGAAGAAGACGAAGAAAGATTAACTTTATTTAACGATATGCTAGACTCGATTAGATTTATAAGGTAATAAAAGTACGAGGTTCAACCTCGTACCACTCGTATCACTCGTATCAACTCCTACTAAGGAGATGACCGAGAGGGGTTGTTTCTGTGAAAATTGGTGCCTGGCACTATTTTTCTACTATTTTTCTATTTTTCTGCCCTTGTTGGGGGCTTCTGGCTAATATGGTTTCCATTCCTATATTCCTATCTGGCTCCAACCAATCCTCTTTATCGTCAATGAAAAGACATTCCTCAGAGTGAAAATGGTGTCAACTCTATTTTTTAGATTCAACCCCGTCTAAATAACGACATTAGAACTTGTTTGATAATAAAATCACTTAAGGAATATAAATTTGATTTATCTTCTTTATAATATTATTTTCTATTTGGAATCTAAAATAAGGACTGCTTCCGATTAATTCTTCAAGATTCTCATAAGGAAGTGGAGTCCCGGGATAACTAGCAGGAGTTACCACTACATTTTTCCCGACTTCATGTGAGTTAATTGTTTTATCATTATCTACAACACAATAAGGATCTGCTATAGGTTTACATTCCCCCTCTTCATCGTTTTCTCCATAGACAATGGTAGGATAATCAACAATATTATTATTCTCATCAACAAATAAAAGAAACTTTATAAAATTAATATCTAAATATTCTTTCCCCTCTTTTTGATAAATTTTTACAATTTCGCCTGCGTGATTATAAGCTTCTTCGTCGTCATTATTTTTATTAGGACACTCTGCAAATTCACAATTAGGACCAATACGACTAACCGAAGATCCATCTGGACATAATTTTGCTTCTTGGGTACAGGCAGAAGGTATCGGTGGAGCAACTGGAGAATACCATAGTTGCCATACTAAAATCCCACCGATGAGGATTATGAGAAATGATATTGTGCCAAAGAGAATTGTTTTATTCATAGTGATTTATTAATTCTTCTATCTTAAAAATAGTACACGTCCCTAATTTTTCGGAAAAACCCTGATAAATAGAGGGTTTTTGGAACGGCTCCGTATCGTGAACAATAAAATGGTACACGTCCCTAATTTTCTAATTTCTCCCTGATTTACCTGATTGATATTTTCTTAATTAAATAAAATATTTTTTAAATATTTTATATTTCCATCAGATAAAGAATCTTTATACAACTCGTTAACCAACCATAGCCCACTTCCTTTAATTTTGTCTTTTGGAGAATGATTGCCAAGCCAATTCTTTGAAGAATTACAACTACTGCATAAAGATATAGTAGAAATGATTTGTGATTCTAACTCCAATCTCCTCTCTTTGTTCTCAACTTCAAAAACAATGAAACTAAAATTATTTTGAATGTATTTTGAAACTTCTTTTTCAACCTCTTTTTGTTTTTTAAAATCCATAGAACCTGAATATTTACCTTTGGCTTCTTTAGTAGTTAAGTCTATCTCCCAATTTTTAAGAAAAGAATCCTTATTCTTACTCAGCAGTGCCCTGCCAATATTTTTTCTAAAAATACTTCTATCTTTATTTTCATTGATAAAATGCTGTTTCAATCTTGATCTTAGTTGATCATCTCCTGTATGAGTCCCTATTCTCACAATCCTATCTTTTCGATTATGAGCTTTTTCTCCTTTTTCGAATAAAACATATATTCCATTTAGAGGAATTTCTTTTTCGTCAAAAGGAAATTTTATCCTTGGCAGCTCATTGAACCACCCATGAATCAAACCGCAATTATTAATCATATTTTTCTAACTTTATCTTTTAACCAGTGAAGTTGCCTTCCTATTGGTAATTTCTCCATCGGTACTTGATAATTCTTTATTTCTTCAATCAAAAATTCTCTATATCTATTTCCTGCTAAAAATGTAAATTTATCTTTGCTTAAATCAGTTTTCTTTTTCAGTTGATTCAACAATAATTTAGACCATTCGATCCTTTCTTTCTTCTTCATTTTGTTTAGAGTTTTATCATAGGGATCTACTTCTTTTTCTAAATCTAATAATCCGTATTGAGCTGAAAGAATAAATATTCTATCAGGATTCAAAGATATAGCATATTTTAGATTGTATTTAAAAAGAGGGCTTTGGTATAAATCCTTGGCTTTAGATGGATAATTTAATTTTTTACTAACACAAGAAATTAAGATTATTTCTTTCATATGAGCTGATTTTACCTTAGTTTTTATCTTTAATAAAGAAAAAAATCGCCTCTTTGGCGATTCTTCGGTGCCTCTCGGTCGCAAGAACCGAGCACATACGTGCTCCCCCGCTGCGACTCGAACCCGGCTCGGTCGCACTAGAAGGATACCCGCTACTCGCTATAGTTTTTAATTTTATAAAGATGCATTCTGATCGCCTAAACAAACTTGATGTTGCATATTCCATAATAAATAAGGTATTAGATAGCTTTGTTCTGATTCGCTGTTGATTAATCCTCTCGCATTATTCAAAAAGATTCTTTTAGATTGTTCGTGAGAATATTTTATATTGTGTCCTTTTATCAAACAAATCATTGCCTGATTTGATGCTTCTAAAAATAATTCTGCGGTTTTGTCCATTAATGGGTTGCTCATTTTATTTTGGTCTATAAAAAAAATAAAGTCTTCGTCGTATCCAATATAACCCAATGCTCCTTTTTTAACGCTTTCATATCCAAGCTTCTTGCCAGACCTACAAGATAGCGCATAGACTATTTTAGAAATCAAGAGCTCCTCATTTTCGCCAGCCACCAATAACGCTTCATCATTATGCCCAGCTATTCTATCGTCGTCTCCATGCCCATTAAAAAAGACCAGCGATGGCTCTCTTTTTTTAAGGACACCCTCAATCTCTTTACGATTTGCTCTCTTTCCTTTTAGGTCCCAAACCTTAATACTTTTTTCCTGTGCTAATTCTATTATTTTTTTTGACCAATAAAAAAGATAATGAACAGTAGTGTCGTGTTTAGGTCTGGTTATCAGCAAAGTTTTGTTCATAGAAAATGCCTTCCTTAAAACTTCTTAAATAATTAAGCTGAATTTCTACTATCTTTTCTCCCACATCAGTTTCATTTTCAACATTTTCTATCATTTCTTCTTTTGTAAATTCTCCTACCGAGCCAATAGAAATTTTTTTATCCGAAGGAAAGACTTCAAGTGTCGCTATGACTATCTTTTTGAACTCTCCATCAATTTTGCTTTCCTCCTTTTTATTTTCCATATTAAATAATTTTTAATTCTGATAATTTACTCAGAATCATTTCGCCGACTTCAGTCTTGTCTTTTATCTCAACATAAGCGGCATTCCAACTAAGTGGCTTTCCGTCTAAATCATAAACTAACTCTTCCCTTATCTTGAGAGGAAGATTATAGTAAACTTTAAGAAATTTTTCTCTTTTTTCTTCGTCCATAACACTTATGTTCATTTTTATTATAGCACAAAAAATATCGTCAATAATAATATATTACTAACATAGTTCAAATAAAACTTCTGAAATCGTTGTCGGGTCTATCTTTTAGATTTTACTCCCCGCTGCGACTCGAACCGTCTCGGTCTCTAACTTGGTCCGATTCCTATCGGGGTATGATAATTTTTCCTCAAACCGACTTTGAGAAACCTTGATAATATAGGGCCTCTCGGTCGCTCGAACCGAGCACATGCCTGCTCCGGGGGACGAACGACGTGCGAACCTATTTTATGACTACCAAAGAATGGTTTGAGATACCAACTTTGACTGCTCCCTAATTTACCCCACCCTGCCACTAGTATGTGAAAATAAGAAGTGTATTCTGTGATATGTTGAAGGTAGAAGATAAGGAATGCTGTCCCGCTACTTGCCACATATTTAACAAGGCCATTAGTGAGATTGCAGCTTATCTTTTACCTTCGCCAAAAATGAACAAATAGAATATTGCCGGTTGCCCTTGAGACAATTAAGGCTCAAATACTAGTGTTTCATTGGCGAGGACAAACAAAGGTCAAGACAAATAATTAAAATTAAAAAAATATATGAACAGTATCGCGTTAGGGTCTCTTGATACTAAGAGACTGGACCTAAACCAGTTTCTTTATGTTGGTATGGACATCCATAAGAATAACCATACCGCAGTATTAACCAACTGCTTCGGGCAAAATCTTTTAGAATTGGAAATGGCCAATTCTAAGAAAGATTTTGAAAAATTAGTCAGTGCCGTAGAGGAATTATCGAAGAAAGAAAACCTTGTGCCTATCTTTGGACTGGAAGATAGCTACGGTAACGGTCTAAGATTAGCCACCTATCTCACAAGAAAAGGATTTAAGATAAAAATGATCTCTCCTGTCTTGGTGGACCGGAATCGTAAATACGAGACGCATCCAGAGAAATCGGATTCACTGGATGCGCTCGGGGCAGCCAAAGTCTTGATCCAGAAGATTGACACGCTACCCAATTACAGCATATCAAGAACTGATAAAATCTCAAAAGAAATTAAGGAATTAGTAATAGATAGGGGGTTTTTGGTTAAAGAACAAACAAGATTGAAAAACCAACTCCACAGATTGCTGCACAAATCCTACAATTCGGAATACGAAAAAAAGTTTAGAAATCCTTTTTCTCTAAAAGCATTGAAGTATTGGTCAAAGTGTCCGCTCCCCAAAAAGAATGATAGCGTCTTAGTTAACTCTTTTATCTTAAAGAATCAAATTAAAAGAAAGACTAAAAGGTTGTTAGACATTCGAAAAGAGATTAAAGAATTAGAGAACGAGCTTGGCATCTTGATTAAACAAACAGGACAAAAACTTGAAACATTAAATGGTTGCGGAACGGTTTCGGCTTCTTGTGTTTTAGCTGAAATCAGGAATATTGACAGATTCCCTTCACCAAGCTCCTTGGCCAAATACGCAGGGCTTTGTCCGAGAGAGAAATCATCTGGAAGGACATTCAGGCATGTGAAAACAAAATCAGGGAACAGGAAATTAAATATGGCTATTCATAGAATTGCTTTATCTCAGATAGGTAAATCTGGTAATCAATATGGCAAAGAATACTTTAAGAGAAAGTTGTCTGAAGGCAAAACTAAATCTCAAGCCTTGTGCTGTCTTAAAAGAAGATTAGTTGATATTATCTTTATGATGTTAAAACACGAACGAGAATATAGTTATCCGCATTAGTCTCTCGTCAATCTATCACAGAATAACTGGGCAATTTCTATGAATTCTTGACATAGAATATCTCACTATTGTTTCTAATATAAGGGGTAAATAATGGCCTTTTTGTTTTTGCTCCCCTAGTCGGCATAGAACCTGTGGGAATCAATCCCTATAAGGGCTTTTGGGATAGTTTTTCAGGAAGTATTCAACCCCTCTCGGTCGGGGTATTTTAGGTTATTTTACCACAAAATGAGACAAACGAGACACTACTTTGGGATGTTTCAGTGTCTCATTCCAGTATTGTTTGAATATTTCTAATAGCTGTCCTAATAAATATATCTCTCAGTTCAGGATATGTAAGTTTAATCTCTGGATATTCTCTTCTTCTGTTTTTCTTTTTCCCTAACCAAGCCATTGTCATAACCTCATAATCTTCGCTTTTCTCTTGTTCGTCTTGCATTGCAAAGCTATAAAAATCCCCACTATGAACAGCTTCGTTTCTGACATTGTAAAGAATCCTTAAAATAGATGGGAAGCTAAACGAATGATGTTTTACCTTCAATAGTGATCGGCGAATGCCAGCGACATCCAGAGAGCACATCTGGCTGGCAAGTCATCCGCAATCAAGGATGTCGAGTAAGCCATGGATGAAGAATCCACGACCGAGCAAAAGGGTTGTTCACCCACAATCAATGTGGGTCTCAAAGGAATGAAGTCTGTTCTCGGTCCAGCTGTCGAGAAGGCCAAGTAGTAGCGATTCCGAACAATCGGGCTTGCCAAGTAGCGCAAAACGCGAACGGCGAGCCTGATTTCTTTTTAGCATCAAAATTGTTTCTCTTTAAAAATAAAATCTAGTATAGTAATGGTTTTTTATTCTTAATATATAGTAAGTGGATGGGTGGGGTAGATTATGGAGCAGTCAGCGCAAGACGACTGAGGGGCATATCCTTTTCGGGCGACTTAGGAGTGTCAGAACTGCCGAAAGGCAGTTTTTTTTGACAAATTCTGAGAAAGTATTATAATAAATTGAAAGTCAATATGTTTCCACAGGGAGGGAAAATGCACATTTCAAAATTCATTATTGGGAAATG
>JAHIEL010000082.1 GCA_018901715.1 Patescibacteria group bacterium | reverse complement strand
CTCGTCTTTGCCCTTAAATTTATCATCTTCTGAAATTTCGCCTGTCCTTGTTTTCTCTTGAATTTCTTTCCACGCCTCGTCTCTCCATTTCCTCATTGTCTGATGCGCTTCTTCGGTAATCCTGCCGATCTGTGTTAAAAGTTTTTCTCTGAATTCGCTAGTTAAAGACGGCAAATTAATCCTTATGAGCTGGCCGTCCACAATAGGAGAACTGCCTAAGTCCTCTCTGCTCAAGGCCTTTTCAATGGGTTCTAAATACTCTTTGCTCCATGGCTGAACAATAATTTGCCTTGGCTCTGGGCAGGAGATAGCAGCTAACTGCTTTAATGCCATTTTAGAACCAAAACAATCAATCACAACATCTTCAACCAAGGTCGGACTCGCCTTGCCTGACCTAATTTTTTTCATTTCATTCTGAAAAAACTCAATTACTTTATTAAGCTCCGGCTTTATTTTCTCAATACTTTGTTTATACATAATTAATCTAACAAATTAAGTGTTTTCGTGTAGATTTTTAATATCTACGGCTATATTTAGTTAAAAATGTTTTTCAAGAATCTGTCTAATCTCTTCCTGTGCTTCCTCTAATTTAACATCATTAAAAAAGTCATCTCCCAAATGCACCACCGGTGGCACGGGAACAAAATGCTTGTAAATCAATGTGGGCAAGTCCCACTGATTTTCCTTCCCCGTATAATCTTTGTATCTTTTCTCTTTTAACTCTTCTGCCGATAAATTTAGGACATCATTAAAGGCAACCGCTATATTCTCTCTTTGAATCTCTTCACATTGTAATTCTGCACCCTTGAGATAATCGGCTACCGGATTTGCGGTCTCATCTATCGTAAATGAAGGACTCGGCGTAACTGTCGGCGACGATATGCTCGGCCAAAACTGCCAGACCGATATCCCCCCAGCAGTGATAACTACTATTATAATTAAAATGTAGGCAAATATATTTTTCATATTTTCAAAAATTAATGTTTCGTGTAGATGTTCGTGTAGATGTCAAACATCTACGGATATTAATTTAAATTTTTGTTTTCCACACCACTTCTATTGACAAAGAATCCTGCCTTGCTATACTATTAATAGTTTAACAGAACCGTCTCGGCTTGCCGAGACGGGTTTTTTATTCTCGCGCTATATGCTCCTTAATATCCTCTAAATAAATAACTTCTGACGCCTCTAATTTTAGCTCCCAAGAAATCGTTTTCCTAGAAGAAAATATCGCTACTTTTTTGCCGACATCTTTCAGCTTCCTAATGAGATAACGGAAATCACTATCGCCAGTAAAAATTATGGCTTCATCTGTTTTCGTTTTATCTAAAAGAATATCAGTGGTCATCTCAACATCAAAATTAGCTTTATAAATAAAATTTGTTTTGTAAGGGTTAGAATGAATGTCGTTATTATAAATCCTAATCTTTTTTAAAATTTTAGTAAATAAATTAAAACCTATCGCATCTAAATATCTCAGATATTTCTGCATCTTCTCGTCGTCCTTCTTGGTTCCAACATAATATCTCCATTCAATAACTTCTCTATCCGCTTCAATGTAATTTCTCATCTTTTTCCAGTCAATTGACCAGCCCAACTTCTTTTGCGTATAAAAAATATTCGCTCCATCAATATAAACTTTAACTTTTGGCTTACCCATAAATACTTTGTTTGTACATAATTAATCTAATAAATTAAGTGTTTTCGTGTGGATGGTGTAGATGTCAAACATCTACAGAACATCTACAGAATTAAAACTGTATTCCATAACCACCACAATCAATGAAAGCTTTTCCGTCCTCTAATACTTTGATTAAACCGTTTTTAGATACTGAAAATTTTGTTTCGTAACAGCCTGCTTGTATCAAGGGACTACACTCTACCCAATTAATAATATATTCATTCTCTTTTTCTTCGATAATCCTAGTGATCTCTTTTTTCTCTTCAGTAATCTTCGGACAGGTGTCCCACTCGAGCAAAAATCTTATTTGGTCATAATCTTTTTTCTCTAATATTATATTTGTGTCAGCGTAAAGACTTGTCCCTAAAGTCACTTTGCAAAATTCCATATATTCAACCACACTATCTCTCTCAATGGGCGCAAAAAGCTTTTGAAGATTGGTTGCTGTGGCTTCGCAATAGTTGCCATTATGGACAATTATGATTTTTGATAAAATATCCCCGCCCGCAGTTGCTATGGGAAAACGGTATATCTTGACATCTCCAACAAGATTAATTTCTAAGTTATCGGGAATATTGATTGGGATATTAACCCAATTTAGCTCAGGGATTATTTCTAACACTTCTTTTGATAGCCCCTTCTTGTCATAGTAATCTTCCCAAGATGCCACCTGAATGCAATTTTCTAATTCTATTTTCCCAGATGAAATTTCCCCAACATCATTTTGGCTATCATCTTTCTGTATTGATCCGTTCTCAATGATTTTTCCTCCCGGCCAAAATTGCCAGACCGATATGCCTCCAGCCGCGATAATCACTATTACAATCAAAATGTAGGCAAATATATTTTTCATATCTTCAAAAATTAATGTTTCGTGTAGATGTCAAACACCTACACACATATTTAAATTTTTAATAATAGATTTTCTAAAGCTAATCTTGGATTGACATTGGTTTGGGTTAAAACATATTTTGTCCTTTCAACAGCATTAATAATCTCTTTTAAATCATTAAAAGAATATTCTTTTTTTATTTTTTCCTTTTTTAATTTCTTTAACAAAACCTCTCTAAAATAATGTAGCCAAACCTCAAGCGAAGGCAATAATTCATTTCTATTCTTTGAAAGTTTTTCTGCTAAAGCAAATTTCTCGTAAATCGGAGCTCCAATCAACTCTCTTATCTCTTTTATCTTATTCTTTTGAATTGCTCTTTCTTCTTTTTTGTCCAAATAATCAATCACCCGCCCCATCTTGCCAAAAGAAAGCCAAAGAGCCATTTTTTTGTCTGAATCATCTAAATCTTTTGAATCAAGGAACTGCCCAATATCCTGTTTTGATAAAGTAGAAAACCTGATAAGCTGACACCGAGAAGTTATGGTTGATAAAAGCTGGTCCTTAAGTTCAGCAATCAGAATAATCAAGCTCTTGCCTTTTGGTTCTTCTAATAATTTAAGCATTGCCCCTTGTGCGTCAAAAGTCATTGCCTGTGCGTTGTCTATAATTGCAATTTTATAACCATCAGAAGCGCTGGAAAGCGATAATTTTGATTTAAGCTCTCTGATTTGAAGTATATGAATGCTTTCTCTTTTATTATCTTCTTCTTCCCCCTTAATCGGCTCAAGCATAGAAAAATTAGCTAATCTTTCTTCCGGCTTTTGTAATGACTTAGCAAATTCAATCGCGAAAGTTCTCTTGCCTATCTTAGAAGGACCATAAAATAAATAAGCATGAGCTAATCTATTATTTTCTGCACTCTGCTTTAAATATTGTGATTGTCTTTTGTGGCCGATAATTTCCATTATTTTTTGGACATCACGCTTTTTTTGTATGCCTCAAGATTTTCAAGCACCGCGCCTGTTCCTTTGGCAACGCAGAAAAACGCATCATCTGCCAAAAAACAGGGTACACCAGTTGCTTTAGCAATTAGTTGATCCAAATTTCTAAGCAAAGCGCCACCGCCTGAAATTATCATTCCTTTATCCATAATATCTGAAGCCAATTCCGGCGGAGTATCCCTCAAAACCGCTTTAACTCCTTGAACAATGTCAGCTAAAACATCTTCAATTGCCTGACTCACCTCATTGGAAGTTATTTTAACACTCTTAGGCATACCAGACATTAAATCTCTGCCCCTTATTTCAATTATTCTTTCCTTTTTCTCCAGAACAGCTGTGCCTATTTTTATTTTTACTTCTTCTGCTGTCTGCTCCCCTACTGCCAAATTATGCCTTTTTCTTATATAGTCACTCACTGCTGTATTCATTTTGTCTCCAGCAACTCTAATAGAATTAAATGTAACAATACCTCCAAGAGAAATAACAGCTACCTCTGTTGTGCCTCCTCCGATATTCACTATCATATGGCCTGAACAAGTGTGAATTGGTATGCCTGCTCCAATAGCAGCCAAAATTGGCTCTTTGGCAATATAAGCATTTTTAGCTCCAGCTAAAGTGGCTGCCTCAATCACTGCTCGCTTTTCAGTAGAAGTAATCCCAGCAGGAACAGAAATTATAAGTTCAGGTTTTAAAAACTGAAATCTCGGTTTCACAGCAGTTATAAAATACTTGAGCATTGCTTGAGTAACCCTGAAATCCGCAATCACCCCATCTTTCATCGGCCTATAAACAACTATGTTCTCTGGAGTTCTTCCTATCATTTCTTTTGCCGCCTTGCCTACTGCTAAAATCTGATTTTCATCAGGAGCTATAGCAACAACTGATGGCTCATTCAAAACAACCCCTTTTTTAGGGATAAAGACCAGCGAGTTGCAAGTCCCAAGATCAATTCCAATTTTTGTGATAAACATAACTTAAAAAATTATTCTAATAATTGCTCTAATGAATGTCTAATGACAAATTTCTTATGAGGCAAATCTTATGAGACCCGTCCTCATCAACGAGGACGGGCCTCGTGGATTTGCCTCGTGGATTTGCCTCGTTAATTTGTCATTAGAATAATTAGGTTAATTCTCGCCTAATATCCGCTCCTATCTTTTGCAATCGTTCTTCTATTTTTTCATAACCCCTATCAATCTGTTCAATATTATTAATTATTGTCTCCCCTCTTGCTAATAATGCGCCAACGATTAAAGATGCTCCGCCCCTTAAGTCAGGAGTGTCAACGCTAACTCCTCTTAATTCTGTTGGGCCATTAATGATTGCTCTATGCGGGTCAGCAAAAATAATCTGCGCTCCCATCTTGTTTAATTCATTCAAATAACGCAACCGACCCTCATATAACGGGTCATGAATTAGAGTTGTTCCTTCTGTTTGGGTAGCTAAAACTCCAAACAAAGGCAAAAGGTCAGTCGCAATACCCGGATATGGCAGGGCCTGAACTTTTTCCATTTTCAAAACTGCCCATGGTTTTATTTTCACTGTGGTCTCATCAATTATCTCTATTGGTAAACCAAAGTCATTCAATCGCTTTAAAACAAGTTCTAAATATGAAACCTCAACATTTTTTACTATTAATTCACTCTTAGTGGCTGCAGCCATCAATATAAAAGTGCCTGCTTCAATCGGGTCATTCATTATCTTGTGCTCTGCTCCCTTTAACTTAGAACTTCCTTTTATTGAAAATGCGCGGGAATCAATTCCTGTAATCTTTGCACCCATTTTAGTTAAAAATTTTACAAGATCATGAATCTCATAATCGCAGTCGGCAATTTTTATTTCTGTCTGCTCATCAAAAAAACTGGCAAATAGCAATACATTTTCAGTAGCAGTAACGCTGAACTCATTTAAAATAACTTTATTTTTTGGTTTATCTTTAAGTTCTAATTCAAAGTATTCCCTATCTTTATTAACTTTCACTTCTATTCCTACGCCCAATTGTTTAAAAGCATCAAGATGAGTGGAAATAGGCCTTGCCCCTATTAAACAACCGCCCGGCTGTGGCAGATTGAATTTTTTAAGTCGCGCCAAAATTGGACCCAAAAGCAAAACTGAACCCCTCAATTTTTTAATCAATTCTTCTGTTTCTTTATTTGGCTCTTTTAACTTGCCTTCAATCCGTATCTTCCTTTCTTCAAGCCAATCAACTTTTTTCCCAAGAGTTTTTAATATCTCAATAAAATTAAAAATATCCTTGATTAAAGGAATATTGTCTATGATACAAGCTTCATCAGTCAAAAGAGTGGCTGCTAAAATAGGAAAAGCAGCATTTTTTGCACCCCTTGCTTCTATTTCTCCCTTTAGCACCTTGCCTCCGTTTATGATAAATTTCTCTGCCATAAAAATATATATAAAAAAATTAATTCCAAGATTCTGGCTCTTCTAATTACTTTCAGCTTACATTAAAACAAAAGAAATATCAAGTTCTCGCAATAATGTCCTGCAACTATTTGCAACGAGGCCGGGCCTCGGTGCAAAGCGGAATTATTGTCTTGAAAATAAATCTCAAAATAGCTTGAAATTAGATAAATTACAGCTATAATATAAAAATGACTAAAAAATTCAAAAAAATACTTTTTATTTCTACTTTGCTCGGCTTCCTAATTTTCGCGCCAATTCTTCTGTTCTATTCGCAGGGCTATAGATTTGATTTCAACAATAAAAGAATAGTCCAAACAGGAGGTCTGTTTTTTAATGTGAGTCCAAATGGAAGCAAAATATCTATTGATGAAAAAATATCCCGAAAAACAAGTTTTATTTTCGGTTCTTCTTTCATTAGTGGGTTGATGCCGAAAAAATATGAAATAAAAATTGAGAAAGAAAACTATCATCCTTGGCAGAAGACCCTTGAGGTTGAAGAGAAAAAAGTTACTGAATGCAAAGATATTCAACTCTTTTTAAAAAATCCAGAGTTCTCCTTGTTAAGCTCTGGAATTTCAGATATTTTCATTGCTCCAAACGAGAAAGAATTAATTATCAAAAAACAAGACGAAAACGGTTGGCGACTTGAGCTTTTTGATTTGGGAACTCAAGAATCAATTGTCCTTGTGAAAGAAGAGGAATTTATAAAAAAGCTTGAAATCAAATCTGATGCTAAGCCATTATTACAATTTGCAGAGTTTTCAAATGATTCTAAAAAAGTGTTATTAAAAATTATCATAGATGCAGAAGACAAATATTTTTTAATTGATTTATTGAGTTCGCAGGAACTTATTTTTATTAATACAGGAGGAAAAATAAAAAATATCTCTTTTGAACCAAATAATGGCAAGGAATTATTTTTAATCGGTTCAAACATAGAAAAAGACAACGGGAAAAAAGAAATAGAATACTATGACGATGCTCTATTCTCTTTTAATCCAAACAGAGAAGAAGTGCTTCAATATATTGAGCTCCCTGTTTTGAGTCAGAAAATAATGAGCTATGCCATTTCTAACGGAAATATTATCTGGATGGATGGTGCTGGATTCCTTTACAAGGGTCAAATTAAAGAGGGTAAGGTAGAGCTCTTGGAAATATTAAGTCTTAAGCCATTATTAATTCACGAACAATCTAATTATAAAATTATTGTAAATAATCTTTCACAAATATTCATTAAAGAAGATGAGACCCTTTATTTTCTTGACCCAGAAGCCCATATGCTCACAAGGGTATTCGCCTCTCTTAAAAAATATCAATTTTCTCCAGATAATAAAAAGATAGCCCTAAGAAATGAACACGAAATTGTAATAATATTTCTTGAAGAACAAACAGAACAACCGCAAAGAAAAAAACGGGAAAAATTTCGTTTAATCGGAATATCAGAAAAATTAGATAAT
The DNA here is from genome assembly GCA_018901715.1 of Patescibacteria group bacterium. Classification (GTDB taxonomy): domain Bacteria; phylum Patescibacteriota; class Minisyncoccia; order Minisyncoccales; family PEYH01; genus JAHIEL01. The sequence continues at coordinate 3,986 of JAHIEL010000082.1, read as the reverse complement.
CTTTTCTGGCTAAACAATCATTATTTAATATTCAGGGCTGACAATGCAATAAAAATAATCGAGATTGACGATAGGGATAATCCCAACCTGATTGAGCTAAAAACTTTTTCAGAACCCAAAATCGCTTGGTTGGAAAAACAAAAATCACTCTTAATCTTGAGCGATAACGCGCTCTATTTAACAAAAGATATTTTGAAATAAAAACTCCTACTGACGAACAGTAGAAGTTTTTGGTAAATTTTATCTCTTTGACCATTGCGGACTTTTTCTCGCTCTCTTTCTGCCAAATTTTTTCCTTTCTCTCATTCTTGGATCTCGAGTTAAAAATCCTGCCTTTTTAAGGCGTTTTCTAAACTCTGGGTTAAATTTTACAAGCGCTCTTGCTAAGCCGTGCCTTACTGCTTCTGCCTGCGAATCCAGTCCGCTTCCTTTAACTTTTACGGTTACCTTAAACTTCTCTTCCATATTCATCAAAATCAAGGGAGAAAAAACCTTCTGCTCCATTTCATAAGTTGAAAAATATTCTGAATATTTTTTTTCGTTTACAATAAATTCATTTTTCAATTTAGGAAAAATTCGCACTCTTGCTATTGCGGTTTTTCTTCTACCAACTCCTTCAAAATATATTTCTGTTGAAGTTAAATCTTTAACTTTAGGTTCAGAAGTTTTCTTTTTAATAAGAGGCAGCTGTTTTTTAATTACTACCTTCTTTTTAACAGTAACTGACTTTTTAGAGTCCTTTTTTACTATTTTTTTCTTAATAATTGTCTTCTTTGTCTCCGGCATATTACTTTTCTATTGTTAATCTTTTAATCTGCTTTGCTCTTAATTTATTTTTCGGAAGCATTCCAAAAACTGCCTTCTTTAGCACTTTTTCTGGGTCTTTATCAAAGGCCTTTTCCAATAGAACTTCTTTTATTGCTCCCGGATAACCAGAATGATGATGAAATTTTTTCTGTTCAAGTTTTTTCCCAGAAAATTTGACCTTGGATAAATTCTTAACTATTACAAAATCTCCGTCATCTTTATTGGGCATAAAGTCCGACTTATGCTTTCCGCGCAAGAATAAAACAGTTTCAACAGCTATTCTGCCCAATGCCTTTTCTTCAGCGTCAATTGTATGAGTTTCTCTTTTAATATTGGTCATTGATTACTCCTCCTTAGTTTTTTTATTTTCTAAATCCAGAAATTCAATTATTGCCATTTTTGAAGAATCTCTTTTCCTAATTCCTGTTTTTATAATTCTTGTATAACCGCCATGTCTATCTTTATAAATAGGAGCTATTTCTTCCATCAATTTCTTAACAACTCTATTAGAAAAATCTTTTAACAATTCCCTCTTCGCTGCCATATCGCCTTTTTTAGCTTTGGTAATTTTTTTCTCAACAAAAGGAGATAATTCTTTTGCTTTTGCTTCAGTTGTTTCAATCCTGCCTTTCAAAATCAAAGACCGCGCAATGCTTGTCATAAGAGCTCTGCGTTGATCTCTTTTTCTGTTAAACTTTCTTCCTTTCTTCTGTTTTTTCATAATCTATTTCTTTTTTTTAGCCACTGATTTCTTGCTTACTGGCTTTTTGCTCTCCGTCTTTTTGCTAACTTTTTTGACTGCTTTAGTATCCCTTACTACTTTCTTTTTAGAAACTTTTTTGACTTTTTCAATTTTTTTCTTTTTCTCACCGATTAATTGATCTTTTTCATTGATGATTAAAGAAAAATGTTCATCTAAAATTTCTGTTGCCCTAAGTAATGCTTCTTCAGGAGTAGTTGTGCCATCGGTTTCTATATTTAAAATTAAACGGTCAAAATCAGTGCGCTCGCCTACTCTCATATTCTCTACATCAAAGCTAACTCTTTTTATTGGAGTATATGTGGCATCTAAACTCAACTGGCCAACTTCTAATTTATCTTTATCACGCATTTCTTTTGATTCATAACCAATGCCTTTTTTAATTAAAATTTCCATTTCTAAATTAGCTTTTTTATCTGTTAAATTAGCAATATGTTGTTCTGAATTAACTAATTCTAATTGTGACGGTAATTCAAAGTCCTTGCCTGTAATTTTTATCTCGCCCTTTATCTTTAAAATAGCTTTTTGCGGCTCATCAGAATAAATTTTAAACCTAAGCTTTTTAAGATTTAAACAAATAGTTATTACATCCTCTAATATACCGGAAATAGTAGAAAATTCATGGTCAACTCCCTTTATCTTAACTTGAGTAATCGCTGCTCCTTCTAAAGAAGAAAGCAAAACTCTTCTTAAAGCGTTTCCCAAAGTAACACCGTAGCCAGGGTAAAGACCTTCAATTACAAAAGAAACATAATTGTCCTTTTTCTCAGATATTTTAACAGGTTGAGGCAATGGAATCATATTATAAAATTATTAATTAATGATTAGCGATTTTTTCGTTTTTTCTTTTCTCTTTTTTTTCTTTCTTTTTCTTTAATGATCAATGATCGGTGCCCCCGCCCCCGACCTCATAAAGAGGTCGGGGGCGGAACGGGAGCGAAATGATTAGTCATCAATTATCAGTGATCAATTATCAATTTTATCTAGAATAAAATTCAAAAATAGAAGAAATTTCTGCAGGAGGGGCAACTTCCTCTATGGTTGGTATTCCCTCAATCTTGCCCTCAATGGTCTTTTGATCTAAAGAAAGCCAGCTTACCATTTGAGACTTTTTCATTTTAGGAGGCAACTTAATAAAATAACCAGATTTTTGGGAATTAGGAGACACGCCAACCTTATCGCCCTTTTTCAAGATAGCACTTGGTCTTCTTATCGGCTTATCATTAAGTAAAAAATGACCATGAGTAACAAGCTGTCTTGCCTGGCTCCTACTGTCAGCAAATCCTAATCTAAAAACAACATTGTCCAATCTGCTTTCTAATATTCTAATAAGAACTTCTGCTGGATTTTCTTCTTTCACAGAAGTATTATGCATTCTTTCTAAGACATCGTCAATATAATTTCTGAATTGCTTTTCCCCTAGATTATACCATTGTCTTAATTTCTGCTTTTCCTTTAATTCTTTTCCATATTCAGAAAGTCCTCTATTCCTTCTCTTGCCTGAAGCTCCAGGAGCATAGTCCTTTTTAATCATTGGGCACTTTGGGGAATTGCATTTTTCTCCCTTTAAAAATAATTTTCTGCCCGTTCTCCTACAAATTTTACATTTTGGATTTCTCATATATATTAAAGTCTTCTTGGTTTACGCGCCCTACACCCATTATGCGGAACAGGAGTAATATCTTCAATAGAAGATAAGTTAATTCCTTTCGCAACTAAAGTTCTCACAGCTGAATCTCTCCCTCCGCCTATACCCTTAATCTTGATATCTATACTCTCAATTTTCATTCTTTGAATTGTTTGAGCCATAACTTCAGCCACTCTATTCGCTGCGTAAGGAGTACCTTTTTTAGTATTTTTAAAGCCAATTTTCCCGGCGCTGGTCCATGACAAAACATTACCTTGTAAATCTGTTAAGGTTAAAATTGTGTTGTTATAGGAAGAATAGACGAAAAGCATTGCCTCTCTAATTTCAGTTACCTTATCTTCGCGCGCTTCCTGTTTCTGAATCTTTGATTCTATGCTTTCTCTCTCTTGCAGTAATTCTTCCTGACTCTTTTTTATAACTTTTTTCTTTCCCATGTGTTAGAAATAATTTAATAAACGCAGTGAATTTAATTTTTCTTACACCCAGCTCTTTCTAATGCTCAGATTTTGGCAATTCTTCCAGCCTATCACTGATTAAATAAACATCAAATGATTTCCGAGAATTAGAAAGAGCGGGGTAGAGACCTCGTAAGCTCGCCACTTCAAGGCGGACTCGCTAACGAGCTCTTTCACTTCGGTGCTGGAGCTCCTTTTCTTCCTGAGCCAGCTGTTTTTCTCACATTTCCTCTAACTGTTCTTGAATTTATTCTTGTTGTTTGGCCTCTGACTGGAAGACCTTTTTTATGTCTATCTCCACGCCAAGAGCCTATAT
>JAHIEL010000081.1 GCA_018901715.1 Patescibacteria group bacterium | reverse complement strand
CACAATCAAACTTTCAGGAATTTTGCCGACCGATTCAGCCGCGCGAAGCGCGGCAGAGAACGGAAACACTGGCTCGCCGCGCACGGCGCGGCTCGCCAAGCGCAGGTTCGAAATCCCTTGCGATTTTAAGTATTTGCTTTGCCCAATTAAAAACTAACAACATAAATTTATGAACAATAAATTTTTCCTTTACGCCCGCAAATCAACCGATGTTGAGGATAAACAAGTTTTGAGCATTGAAGCCCAGATCACAGAATTGCGAGCCTTTGCCAAACAGAACGGGTTAAATGTCACTGATACTTTTATTGAAAAACAATCAGCCAAAATTCCGGGCCGCCCGATATTCGGCGAAATGCTGAAAAGAATTGAGAACGGCGAAGCGGACGGAATTTTGGCTTGGCATCCAGATAGATTGGCGCGCAATTCTGTTGACGGCGGACAAATAATCTATCTCATTGATTGCGGGCGTATTGCGGCGTTGAAATTTCCTCAATTCTGGTTTGAACCAACGCCGCAAGGAAAATTTATGTTGAATATCGCTTTTGGGCAAAGCAAATACTATGTGGATTCTCTTTCCGAAAACACGAAACGCGGTTTGCGCCAAAAAGTCCGCAGGGGCGAATATCCGAGCGTTGCGCCGATTGGCTACATAAACGACGTTCGTAATAAATCCATAATTGTTGATAGAAAAAAGGCAAAAGTGATAAAAGCGACATTTGAGTATTACGCCACTGGCAACGCTCGGCTTGAAGATGTCTCGGACTTTTTGGCGCAACGCGGGATTATGTCCCGCGGCGGAAAGAGAATCCACAAGACAAGGGCGACTTTTATCCTTTCCAACCCCTTTTACACCGGATTATTCCGCTACTCCAAAGAATTGCACGAGGGCAAGCACGAGCCAATCATCGCAAAGAAAATTTTTGATAAAGTCCAAGAAGTTTTGAAGCAGAGAGGACGACCGCACCATAAAACCAAGTATGAACCGCAAGATTTTTGCGGGTTACTAAAATGTGGCACTTGCGGAATGTCCATAACTGGCGAATACAGGGTTAAGAAGCAAAAGAATGGAAATGTCCACGATTACATTTATTACCACTGCACCAAGAAAAACAAATCAATAAAATGTCCTGAACCCTGTATTCGCCAAGAAAGTTTAGATGAGCAAATATCCTCTCTGCTTCAAAAATTTTCTTTGCGTGTGGATTGGGCAGGAAAACTGCTTGAAATGGCGGAAACCGATAAAGATAAATCCGCCCAATCCGTTTCTGCTTTTGTTCTTGAATCTCAAAATCAAATCCGTGCCATAAATCAAAAACTCCAGCGACTTTTAGATGGCTATTTAGAGCAGGATATTGAGCGCGAAATCTATCGCGAACAAAAAACAAAACTTCTTATGGCAAAGAAGTCGCTGGACGAGAAAATGGCGCGGATTGAACAAAAGCAGAATGATTGGCTCGAACCGATGAAAGAATGGATAAAAGTCGCTTCAAACCTCGTCAAAATCGCAATGGATAGCAACCTTCTTCAAAAGAAGATTGCTGCCAAAGAAATCTTTGGCTCGAACCTGCGCTTGGCGAGCCGCGCCGTGCGCGGCGAGCCAGTGTTTCCGTTCTCTGCCGCGCTTCGCGCGGCTGAATCGGTCGGCAAAATTCCTGAAAGTTTGATTGTGGTGGGCGGTACAGGACTCGAACCTGTGACCTTTTCGATGTCGACGAAACGCTCTAACCAACTGAGCTAACCGCCCGCAATATTTTTATTCAAATGCCAACCAATTTTGGAAGGATAATTCTTTTTCTGGTATCCTCTTCTTTTAGTAAATTCCCAATTCTGGAAAACTTTACGCTTGCGATCAAGAAATATGCTCGGATTATCGCTATACATAAGTTTAGCTAATTTCTCACAATCGTCAATATAAAAACAAATATTATAATTATCCATCTTACCGGTCTTTTTCTGCAAATGAATACTCTTCTTAGAAATTCCCAAGGATTCACAAAGATTCCTATTAAATTCAGTAATAAACTCAAAGTTCCCGCTTGTAAATCCTGCTTTAATCTGAGATGTTCCATTTACTTTATAAACATAGACCGTGCCGTCTCCATCGAAAAAACCTCTTACAAAATGCGCGAAATATTTATTAGGACACCTGAACCCCTTTAAATTATAGGTTTTCCTTGGAACAATGCCTAATTTTATCAAATCTTCATAAAATACTTCGCTACAAATCTGTAGCTGGTAACACATCGTTTTAGATGAACTATATTTCTTAAGAATACTACAATCAGGACATAATACTTTTCTGACTTGTAGTAATAAATCCTTGTCCTTGGAAGTCAAGTTCAAAACATAACTTCTTTTTCTCCCACTCCTCTTTATAATACATCCGTCTGCAAGAATATATCCTAAAACATAACTCATTTCTGGAGTCCATGCTTTGAAAAAATCCTCCTTTATATCTTTGCGAGAAATATTGGCCATAAAATGTGCCGGAGGAGGGATTCGCACCCTCACGGGCAAAAGCCCACAGGATTTTAAGTCCTGATTGTCTACTGTTCCAACACTCCGGCAAAAGGCCAGGGCGGGACTCGAACCCGCGTATAGTGCTTTTGCAGAGCACTGCCTTGCCCCTTGGCTACCTGGCCACAATCATCAATTATTAATGATTTTTTCTTTCTTTTTTCCTTTTCTTTTCCCTAATGATTAATAATCAATGATCAATGATTCTTTCTTCTTTCTTTTCTTTTCTTTCTTTTCCCTAATGATTAATAATCAATGATTAATGATTAGTTATCATCCTTATAAATTTCTCCTATTAATTTCTCTATTTTTCCTGCTTCTTCTGTCTTAATTTCCCTATAAAAAACTATTTTAGGAACTCTTCTTATACAAAGCCTTTTATTCAACTCTTGTTGAATATGATAAATGTTTTTCTTTAAAAAGTCCATTACTTCAACGGATTTCTCATTGGGGAAAATACTTATGTACACTTTAGCTTCTACTAAGTCCTGTGTTGTTTCAACTCTTGTGATAGTCATTAGCGTCTGCCTATCAAGCCCTTCTCCTTTTAAAAGAATTCCTGAAAGCTCTTTTCTCAAAAGTCCATTAATTTGAGCTATTCTTTTAGTCATTTTAAAACTCAAATTTCTTTTTTTCTTGCACAAAAAACTGGAGTATATCACCTTCCTCAATCTTGCCACTACCAATATAAAGAATTCCCACTTCATCGTCTGCGACTGCTTTTTCAATATTTTTCTTCTCTTTCTGAAGCTGATCTGCTCGCCCCCTACCAATAATTTCATCGTTTCTAAAAACCTCAATCCTTGCATTATTTAAAATCTCTCCCCCTATCACACTGCCACCGACAATTTGTCTATCTTTTTCAGTTCTAAATACTTTTAAAATTTTAAGTTTACCTAAATCCCTTCTGACAATCTCTGATTCTACTTCTATTTTCATTACTTTCTTTAAATGATCTATTAGTTCGTAAATTACATCATAAGAAAAAATCTTAATTCTTTTTTGATTAGCAAGATTGGCTGCTGGACTTGTAGGCACAGCATGGAAACTAAATATCTTAGCGCCCGAAGCATAAGCCATCTGCACATCTTCTTCAGTAATTGCTCCTGCGCCAGACCTCAAAATCTGAATCGCAATCTCTTCTTGATGCAAATCTTTTATCATTTTCTCTATCGCTCCAAGAGAACCAAGCACATCTGTTTTTATAATAATTTTTAATATCTTTTTATCTTTATTTTCTTCGGATGATTCTTTCGCATCCGATTTATTAGACACAATATGAGCTCTTGCCTCTTCTATACTATTACAAACTTTAAAGTGTTCACCAACTTCAGGCAACCCTTCAAATCCAAGCACTGCCACTGGCTTTGATGAATATGCCTCACTTATTTCATTACCCATAAAGTCCTCCATCTTCTTTATTTTTCCGCAAGCTGATTTCGTAATAATTACATCTTCTAATTTTAAAGTTCCATTCTTTACTAACAATGTAGCAGTTGAGCCCCTTTTTTCATTAATATGCGTCTCAATAACCACTCCTTGAGCTGGCTCATTAAATTCAGTATTTAGGTTTTGCATTTCTGCTACTAAAAGTATCATTTCCAAAAGTTCTTTTATTCCTGTTTTTTGCGTAGCAGAGGTCTCAACAGCTGGAATGCTCCCACCCAAGTCCTCCACTATAAAATTTTCTTTAGCTAATGCGTTCTTAACTTTTTGAGCATTAGCTTCTTGCTTGTCCATTTTATTAATGGCTAAGATAGCAGAAATATTTTCCTCTTTTATGCATTTTATTGCTTCTTTTGTCTGCGGCTTAACTCCTTCTTCGCCCGCTACTACTAAAATAGCAATGTCTGCTACTTTTGCCCCCCTTGAACGCATAGCACAAAAGGCCTCATGCCCTGGAGTATCAATAAAGGTAATTTTTTTATCCTCAATCTCTACTTCATAAGCTCCAATATGTTGAGTAATGCCACCCGACTCCTTCGAAGTAATCTTAAAATCCCGGATTGCTTCCAGTAAAGACGACTTGCCGTGGTCAACATGGCCCAATACCACCACCACCGGCGGCCGAGT
>JAHIEL010000080.1 GCA_018901715.1 Patescibacteria group bacterium | reverse complement strand
CCGGCTTTATAACCACTTTTCTTTCTAAATTATAACCCCTACTTTCAGTAGAAACATCGCTTCTTTCTTTTAATTCTATATGAATAATTCTTCTTTCATAAGCTGGCATTGGCGCCAGCTCTTTTTCTGTTTTAGACAAAGAAACCTCGTCAGCATAATTTCTTGCAATGTCTTTTAAATATTCAAGCTTTTTCTTTTTATACTCATTAATATCTAAATTAAGATACAAGGGACTCTCAAATTTTCTTCTTGCAACCTTGCTTAAGAGTGTCTGAAAACAAGCCAGCGTTTTACCGCCCTCGCCTATTAAGACCTGTGGCTCATCAGTTTTTAAATTTACATCAATGCTTGAATCATCTTTTTCTTCTACTTCAATATCAACGCTAAAAGAAGTTTTTTTGAAAAACTCTTCAGCTATTTTTTTAATTACTTTTTCCTTTTTCTTATTAAACATTTTCTTTTTCTTGTCTTTTCTTTTTCGCAAGATACTGCTGTCCAGCAGTAAATATTCCACTTATTAAAAGATATAAACCAAGGGCTGAAGGCAGGCGCAAAAGAATAAAGACAATAAATATTGGAAAAACATAAAGCATTTGTTTTTGAAACATATCGCCAAACATTGCGCCTGCTCCTTTTTTATCGCTTTTTGCAGGTTTCTTTGGCGTTGAAAGTTTTGCTTGAGCAAAAAAGGCAATGCCTACTAAAATGGCTAAAACTGTAGATGGCTCATTCAAATTCATTCCTAAAAATATCGCATTGATTGTTTCTGGTCTTTGGACAAAACTGTAAAGATACTGATAATTTTCCTCTTGTATGCCTTGCCAAAAAAGCCGATACAACACAATCAAAATAGGGAATTGGATAAGCATAACTAAAAATCCTGAAAAAGGATTTATCCCTTCTGTTTTATAAAGAGCCATCATTGCTTTTGCTTGTTCTTCCTTATTATCCTTGTGTTGTTTTTGCACTTCTTTTAATTTTGGCTGAATTGCTTGCAATGCAAGTTGGGATTTAGCTGCTTTTGCTTGCAAGGGATAAAGAATAACTCTTATCAAAACAGTTAATAAAATTATAGCAACGCCTAAGTTTGGAATGTATATATAAAATAAAATAAGCAGATTAAATAATGGCTGCCATAAAGTTATATGAAAAAATTTTATAAAAGCGCTCATATTATTATTTTTGCCTTAATAAAGGCCTGTTGTATTAATGTTTCTATTTGTTTTAAACTCTTATCTTTTGTCGCGCCATTGCAAGCAGTAATTATAATATCAACATTTTTTGATATCTGAGGCAAAAAATGCCTCACTGATTCCCTAATTCTCCTTTTCACAAGGTTTCTTGCTACTGCTTTCGCTAATGTCTTTTTGCTGATAACTATTCCAATTCTCGGATTTTCAAAATTATTTTCTGAAATCTTAAATAATAAAAAGTCCTGCTTTATTGTTTGCCCTGATTTGTAAGTCCGTTCAAAATCCTTTTTTTTCTTTAATCTATGCTTTAAAGCTAACATTAAAATTAAGCGCTGATTTTTTTTCTGCCCTTTTTTCTTCGCCTTATTAAAACCCTCCTGCCAGCAGGGGTCTTTGAACGGCTCAAAAAACCAAACTTTCTTTTTCTTTTGATATTTTTTCTTTTGTATGTAATAGCCATAATCTTAGCTAAAGTATTTTTTAGTATAACTTTAATTTTTCCTTGAGTCAAACTAAAATTAATCATTTGTTTGTCCTCAAATTATCCCCACCTTATCCACACCCTGTTGATAAAATCAAGGGATTTGCCTTTATTAAAAAGATAACATAGTATAAAAATGAAATAATAATTACTAAAAAGGAGGTATGGACAAACAAGAGCTTTGGCAAAATGTTTTATCTCAAATACAGCTACAGATATCACAAGCCAATTTTAGCACTTGGTTTAAAAGTACTGCCATTATCTCAAGGCAGAAAGGCCACATTATAGTAGGCGTGCCTAATAGCTTTTCTAGAGAATGGTTAGAAAAAAAATATAACCGCCTCATCCTCAATATTCTAGAAGAACTAAGCGAAAAAGTTAAACATTTAGAATATAAAATAGTGGCAATTCCAGTCACTCAACCTGTTTCTGTGTACAAAGAAATTCAGAGCTCTGCAAATCAACTTGAGCTTGAGGAATTAAATCTGGACAAAACCACAAACCTTAACTCAAAATATACTTTTGACAATTTTATCGTTGGTCCATTCAATGAGTTAGCTCATGCTGCTGGAACTGCAATTATTAAAAATCCTGGCAGAATTTATAATCCTTTTTTCGTCTACGGTGGAGTAGGGCTTGGAAAAACTCATCTTTTGCAAGCAGTGGGAAATAAAATACATCAGGACTTTAAAAATAAAAAGGTTAAGTATTTTTCTTCTGAAAGATTTATCACAGGAATTGTAAATGCAATAAGAAATCAAAGCATTCATCAATTTAAGGAAGAATATAGGCAATTTGATGTTTTGATAATTGACGATGTCCAATTTTTTGCAGGCAAAGAAAAATCCCAGGAAGAATTTTTCCATCTTTTTAATCTTCTTTATGAGGATAATAAACAGATTATTATTTCTTCCGACCGGCCACCAAGGGCAATTTCTGCGTTAGAAGAACGATTGCGCTCAAGGTTTGAGGGCGGAATGATAGCTGATATTGGTTCACCTGATTTTGAAAGTAGGAGCGCCATCTTAAAACAAAAAGTTCATGATAAAAAAACTCTTTTAGACGATTTAGTGCTGGAATATATTGCTAATAATGTGCAAAAAAATGTAAGGGAGCTTGAGGGTGCCTTAAATCGCTTGATTGCGTGGCAAGAGCTTAACAGTCAAGATGTTAATCTTGAATTGGCCAAAAATTTATTAAGGAAAACCATTAATCCTAAAAATAAAAGAGTTGATTTTCAAAAAGTAATAAAAATAGTAGCTGATTTTTACAGCTTAGATAAAAAGGATTTATTTTTGAATTCAAGAAAGAAAGAAATTGTAAAACCAAGACAGGTCGCTATGTATTTTATGAGAAAAGAACTTAATAGTTCTTATCCTTTTATAGGAAATAAATTTGGAGGCAAAGATCACACAACTGCGATTTATGCTTGTGAAAAAATTTCGCAAGGAATAAAGAAAGACGAGCAATTAGCAGAAGAAATAGAGGTTATGAAAGAGAAAATATATGCTTACTAAGATATGTTGATAAAATGTTAAGAACTTGTGGAAATTAAGTTGAAAATACAGGGAAAAATTGTGTATAAGTAAGCAACTTAAAACAGTAACAACTTAATCATATTCTAATCAACTATCTTTTAACAGGATTATTAGATTACTTATTAACAACTTGTTCCAGCCACAAGGTCTTGAAAACAAAAGGAAAACCATTAAAATCAATTTTTAAGCGTCTTACTAATAATAATAATAAATAAAAATTAAATTAATAAAGACAAATATGAAAATAACCATTCTAAAAAATAAATTTTCAAAAGGGTTGAGTATTGTAGAGAAAATTACTGGTAGAAATTTTACTTTACCAATATTGGAAAATGTTTCAATAAGCAGCGAAGAAAGCACTCTAAGATTATCCACAACTGACCTTGAGATTGGTATTAGTTATTGGATTATGGCAAAAATTGAAGAAAAGGGGAAAATTACCATTCCAGTTAAACCGCTATCTAATTTTGTATCTCTAATCAATGAAGAGCAAATTAATATGGAGACAAAAGAAAATACTTTATTCTTAAAAGGGGAGTTCTATAAAACTCAAATTAAAGGATTAAGCGCTGATGATTTTCCTATCATTCCAGAAGTTTCTGAAGATATTTGGGTTGAGATAGATTCAAAACAATTTTCCCAAGCAATATTACAAGTTATTGATTTTTGCGCATTAACACAAACTCGACTTGAACTCTCTGGGATTTATTTGTCTTTTGAAAAAGATCAAGTAAAAATCGTGACCACAGATAGTTTTAGATTAGCAGAAAAAACAATACCAGTATCTGCTGTTTCTAATGATTTTAATATTCAAACACTTATCCTTCCAAGGAATGCTGCAAGGGAACTAGTAAATATTTTTTCTCAAGAAGATGGGGCAATGAAACTCTACTTGTCTCCTAATCAAATTATGGCTGAAAAAAGATTTCCTGATTCAGATAAGCCCTGCGTTCGCTTAGTAACCCGCCTTATTGAGGGAGAATATCCTAACTACAAGGAGGTTATTCCCACAGGAACTAAAAGTAAAGTATTAATCAAGAAAGAGGAACTATCTAATCAGATTAAAAAAGCTAGTTTATTTAGCGGAAAAAGCAATGAAGTTGCAATGGATATTGAGTCAAAAAAAGGCGAAATAACCTTCTTTTCGCAAAATGTGGATTTAGGCGAAACAAAATCAAAACTAAAAGCAGACATTAAGGGAGAAGAAGTTGAAATAAGATTTAATTATAAATTTTTAAGCGAAGGCATAAATCAGATTAATAGCAAGGATGTTTCTATTGAGCTTAATGGTTCTGATGGTCCTGGACTGATAAAGCCGGTGGGAGACAGTAGTTTTCTTTATGTAATAATGCCTATTAAACCGAGCTAATGTTTGAACCAATATCAACTGTTATAAAACAAAAGAGACGCAAGTTTTCTTTTAAGGAAGAAATAGAAGCGATTGATATTTTTAAAATATGGAGCGAGATAATAGAGGATATTTTTGATGCGGAGATTGGAAAAGCATGCAAACCCATTGCTTTTAAGCAAGGGGTGCTCAATGTTAAAGTGGAAAATTCAATTTTATCCCAAGAGCTTCAGCTTCGCAGAAATGAGATTAAAGATATTATAAACAAAAAACTACAAAGAACCGTAGTCAAAAAAATCATTTTCCAGCTCTAAAAATCCAGCGGCAGAATTGGGGGAAGTCGGACTTCCCCCAATGAGAAAACATAAGTGACCAAAAGAGGTCAGAAATTAAATTTAATAACAGTAATTAATGGTCTATAAACATCAACAGTTTGTTTTAGATGCTGAAAGTAAAAAAGTTTTTGATGAAAATGGCAAAGAGCTTCGTTTAACGGGCAATGCTTATCGTATGCTCGTTTTTTTATGTAAAAATAAACACGGGAACCTTACTGCAATAGGAGAATATCTTGATTTTGCTAATGATTATACTGAAAACCATATCAGGCAGTATAGATATAAAATAAACAGCATTATTGGATATGATATTGTTGAGTATAAGAATGGAGTTTATTCTTTGGTGGGCGAGTTAAGAGAATTGGATAAAATAGAGCGTAATACGGATTTATTACGGGAAGATAATGTAAAATCAGTAAAAAACATTATGGATAAAATCAATACAAAATTTATAATTGTTCCAGCAATAATAGCTTCAGCCTTATTGTTGTTAAGCTTTTTTGACTGGCCCTATGGTTATTATACTTTGCTAAGAGTAATAGTGAGCATTATAGCTGTTTATTATGCATATTATCTCTATACAGCAATTAAATTACAGAATTTTTGGTTTTGGGCATTAATATCCATTGCCATTCTTTTCAACCCAATTGTTCCAATTTATTTGGGCGACAAAACAATTTGGGGGATAATTGATGTGGTCGTTGCCGGATTTTTTATTAGTTTGATTATCAAATTTAGAAAAGAATAAATTTATGGAAAATAAAAATAAGAAGAAAAAAAGGTGCAAAAAATTAGAATAGTTTATGAACCCGAGCCGACTTTTGGAAGAGAGTTTACTAGGTTTATTAGGGAAATATTAAAAAGTGGAATATGAATAAAAAAAACAAAAAACTTACAATCTTATTGGCGATAATAATTCCCTTAATTGCCATTAGCATAGGATTGGGAAGTTATCTTTTAATGAAGGAGGCGAATCAGAAAAAAATTAATAACTTAATGCTGAATTTCGACAGCTTAGAATCTTGTATAGACGGAATGTTAACTTCGGCACAAAACCAATTGAATTGTTCGGTGCAGGAAGGGAATATAGAAGAATATAAAAAATGTCTGGATGACAACCTAGAAAACTACGAAGCTTATTTGAGGGAATATAATAATTTAGCTTCAGAACTCTACGGTAGAGCTGAGGGATTTATAGGAAAGGAAAAAGAATCTATAGTGCATACTATAGATATATCTAGAGAGCGCTATAGAGATTTTAAAACTATAGATTTAGAGTATTTGCCAAGGTTAAGAGATGCTATGCTTGAAGAAGCTTTATCATACAATCTGTATTTAGAATATTCCAGTTTTAGCTATTTTAAAAAATACCTTGAGAAAAAAGAAATTTTTGACGCTGTCCTTTCTGATACAAAAAACTTTATTTTTGAAAACACTGATCTCCCATCTATATACAAAGATAAAAAAAGCATTATGGAAAGTATTTTGGGTGTAGAATAAAAGTGTTAAGATTCGAGGTTCAACCTCGAATCCCTCGAAAGGAAAAAACAAATTTATGAAAGAAAAACTTGCAACAATCCTTAAGTGGTTTTCAAAGATTTGGAGCTTTTTAGTTGTTTTAAGTATATTTGTTGGAGCCGTAGGAATTATTATTTTTGATGGTTGGAGTAAATTTACGGAAATATTTAGCCCTTTTAATCTATTAAATTATCTTCTTATTTTAGTTTTGCTTTTACCTGCCATCGGGGCTTATTATCTTTCAGAGCGTTTCTTAAAAAGTAAAGATTAGAATTATGAAAGAAAAAATTTATAGCTGGCAAAAAATAATTCTTTGGATTATAGGAATACTTACTTTTGTTGCCGTCACTACTAATGCAGTTGGAAAAGAATTTAATATTGGTTATTTCCTTGATTTGATAATAGCAATCGGAATAAATACTTTTTTATTATTTTTAGTTTTTAAGTTTGTTAATTGGACTTATTTTAAAAAAAGCAAAAAGGAAATTATTAAAAATAAAACCGAAGAAAAATAAAAAATTATGGGATTATTTAATAATATAATAAAAAAACTTGCTCAATCATCTATGTCATCGATAGTGAGCACAACAGACACAATCGCTAAATATTATTTGGAACTAAAATCATCGTCTCCAGAATTGTCTGATAAAAAAATTTATGAACAAATTATTGAAATTCGTTATTCTATAAGACCACTTAGAGAAGGATGGCGCTACGAGAGTATATTAAATGAAATTAAAAATATTTCTAATTTAAAACTTTTGATATTTGAAATACTCACCAATGAAGCCCCTGATTTATTAAAGTCTGGAAACGAGAATCTGGTGATGACGCTAGAAATTATTGAGAGACAACTAGAGGAATATGGTTTAAAGTAGTATTATCGTTAGTAAACTAATTAATCAAAAACGGAGAGTATTTAGATTATAAAAGAGCAATTATAAATTAAATGGTGCTACGGACCGGAGCAGAAACAGAATAAAAACAGGGAGTTTCTAAATTCAAAAAATAAATTTATGAAAGAAAAATTAAAACAATAAAAATTATGAATAAAATCACTAATTTTTTTATTTTATTCCTAGTAATAGCTGTCTTGATTGGTATAGTGGGCATTTATTTTTATCAAAGAGATCGAAAGGAAAAAATAAATGAATGCAGGGAATTATGTAAGTTTCAACCAGCCACAGAAGTAAAGGAAAGTGCAGGAAGACTGTATCAAACAGGTGGAACTGGAGCTCATTGGTATTTCGGTGAATCTAGCCAAAGAAAGATCTTTGAAACGCAAGAGCAATGCTTGGAATATTGTTTGAACCAAGAATAAATTTATGGAAAATAAAATTATAAAAAACGAAGAAGAAATCAATAGAGAACCTTATCTCTCGGAATCTCCTAAAAGAGAAAGTATTTTCAAAAAAATTTTTAAAGGATTAGGAATTGGCGGATTGGTTCTTGGTGGTGGCATAATTCAGGTTACTATTCTTTTGCTAAGAATAATCATCATTTGGGGAGGTGCGGTTGGTCTTGTTTGGATTGGAATCTCTGCACTGACTCAAGGCCTGATTATCCAAGGATTATTGATTCTCTTTTTAGGCGTTCCTCTTTCAGTGATAATATTGTCTTTTATTTTTACTTATTGGTTGTTCTATTCTGTATTTTTAGGGATAGTCGCTGGAATAATCTTTGGCACAATGAAGCTTTTTAATTCAGATATTTCATTTTGGACTGCGTGGGGTTGGGCGATAAATATTTTTTGGATTTTCCTTTTTCTATTTTCGGGATTTTTAATAGGCAAAGGATTTATTAAGACATTAAAAAATAAAGACATTAAAGGATTTTTGAAAGAATATTCGTTTTGGATATTGGTTTTTGCTTTTACTATTTGGCTATTGTTTTTATAAAAATATGGGTATCGTATTATTTTCAATAGCACTAGGGATGATATCACTACTTTTGTCTTTTTTATTTTCTGTAAATGTGGCAGGGTGGTTTGTTTGGGGAATTTGTGGAATTATGTCTTTGTTTCTTTTTATAAAAAGTTTTACTGAATACAAATCTTTAATAAAAGGAAAGCCAAAAAGCGTTACTGATATAATGGGAATGGCCTCATTTCCTTTTACCGCCTCAATAATGGGCATTGTTTTAATAATTTTTCTTTTCTGCGACGTAAATAAGTTACATCTATTGTGGATATATTCTATTGTTGCTCTTATTTTTGATTTTACTGTAGGAAGGAGGGCAGGAAAAAGGGTCCGACCAGATTTATTTGAAAAAATCGGTGAACAAATGGAAAAAGAATAGACAAATTATTACCGATTATAAAACCCCTAGAGGATAATTTATTATAAAATGGCGTCAACTCTGATTTTTTATCACTTTTTAACTTGTGCGAGATCCGTCGTTGCATTATATTAAAAATAAGACAGAAAGGTCTTGCCGGGCTTGTCCTTCAGTGGGCTTGAGCTGAAGGACGCCAACCAACTTGAGTTAGCGCGAAACGCTATAAATTTATATGAAAAAAATTGACATTGTAAAAATTAATAAAAATGAAACTTGGGATTCATTGACGCCAAGAGAATTAAGAAACGCTAAAATTATTAGTGTAGTCTTTATAGTTATCTCATTTTTTATTTTTATGTTTCTAAGCAAGATAGTTGGGACAATATTGTTAGTTACTTGGATGGCTTCTGGGTCTGGTCCTTTCATTTTGGGATCAAAGGGATCAATGAAAAATATGATATATGTATTAAAAATTGTTGAGCCTGGGTATAGTGATTGGCAGGACGAAGATATAGAAGAACAAATCAGAGCGATTAAAGAATGCGGATATAAATGGTCTGAGACAAAAGGAAAAGTTGGATTTAGGCACTCTAAAACAGGGCTATTTTTAATAATTGAAGGACTTCATTATTATAAGCCAGAAGATATTAGGAGGGTTTATAGAGAAGTTTGGTCAAAAGAGGATCCCAATCATCTTAGAAAGATAGAAGCCACTGCCCAAAAATTGCAGGAATTAATTTTGAATAATGCATCAGATAAAGAAATAGAATCCATTTTAGAAAAACACCAAGAAGATAAAAAATAAAAAGATAGATAGGATTTTTTTGCTTAGGAAATTTATTTTTTTAGAAATAAATTACCTAATGATGACTTGTTCCCCGAAAAAATGAATGCAATAAATAAAGAATTTTACTTAGGCAATCCTCCTAAGAATTATAAAGAACGTAAATCAGTAGGACTTTTTGTTCTGCGCGATGGTTCTTGTTCTGAAATAGTGAGAGCCAAGATTAATAAAAAAGGAGATGTTTATATATTTTATCCACAAGATAAAGAAAGTTCGTTTCACGAAAGCTTTCATGCATCTGGGGCATTCCATTGGCGAGAGGGCAGGGAAAAGCATTTTCCTTTATTGGGAAAAAAAGATGCGCCACTTGCTTTTAGAGCTTCACTGTTTGAGCTTTGGCCAAGTCCTTGTTTTTGTTTTAGAAAGGGCAGGGATTTGAGTATTGCTGAATTAAATAAAATAATCGGAGAATTAATTAGATATACACCTAATAATATTAGAAAAGAACCTGTGGTTTTGGCATTGGAAGAGTTTAGTTTTTATAGGTCGAGATTATCCATCAGTTCTTTGTTGAAACTTTTAAGAATTCAATTTAAGCACTGAAAATATACATTATTGAAAAAATGGCGTCAACTCTGGTTTTTTAAAAAAGTTTAAGAATATTAATATGAAACAAAAAATAGAAAAATTTTTAGAAAATAACAATTTTTTACCAATGACTAATTGGCATTCTCTTGAGATTATTCATAGAGATACTGCTCCCGAAGACTCTCAAAAATTAGACCAAATAGAAGATATTGTTTTGAGGAAGAATGGATTATATGTTTATGAAAAAAACGGAATTATTCTCTATGTTGACAAAGGTCAGCCATTATTTAATAGGATTAGGAATCATTACATCTCCTCATATCAAGAGGTCTCAGGCGATACAAATAATAAGAGATGGCATAGATTTTTTTCAAGCCATCAGGGCAAATTAAGAATTTATTGGAAAGAAATGGAAGGCGAAGAAACAAGGCAAGTTATTGAGAAAATGTTAGATTATGCATTGAAACCACAATTTAATTTATTTCAATAGAAAACCATGAACGAAAATTAGAAAAAGAGACTTTAAATAATTTAGAAAAATTGAAAATTTATGTCAAAAATAAAAACTGTGATTTGGAAAATGCAACCACACACAGAAATGAAACATATAATTTTAAAGAAATATTTGGATGCATGGTTGCCAATTATGGCGAATACGAACAAGAAGATTCTTTATATTGATGGGTTCGCTGGACCGGGAGAATATAAAAACGGAGAAATAGGTTCCCCCATAATTGCGATTAATGCGATTAAAAATCATAAGGCCAACATAACTTCTGAGATAAGGATGTTCTTTTTTGAGGCCGATAAAGATAGGTGTGATTTTTTGGATCAAAAGATTTCTAAAATGTCTCCATTGCCTTCAAATATAAAAATTAAGATCGAACATGCTAGGTTTGGCGAAAAGTTAAAAGATATTTTTGATTCTCTCGATGGGCAAAAACAAAAAATAGCCCCCGCATTTGTTTTTGTTGATCCATTTGGGTTTCCGCTTTCATTTAAATTAGTTAAAAGAATTATGGAAAATAAGGGTTGCGAGGTTTTGATTACTTTTATGTATGAAGAAATAAATAGATTTTTAAAGAAACCCGAACTTTCTAAAAATTTTGATAAAATATTCGGAACAAATCAGTGGAGAGCAGTTCTATCTATAAAGGATCCGGGAAAAAGAAAGAGCATGCTCCATGAGGTTTACAAGAATCAGCTTGAAAAAAATGCAAATATCGAATTTGTCAGATCCTTCGAAATGAAAAATAAAAGCAATAAAACAGATTATTTCTTATTTTTTGGAACGAATAATATAGTCGGTTTGAAAAAAATGAAAGAAGCTATGTGGAAGGTTGATGGATATGGAAATTTTCAATTCTCAGACGCAACGCATAATCCATTGCAACCTATGTTATTTGAAAAAGAACCGAGATATCATTTATTAAAAAAAATTATATTAGAGAAGTTTAGGGGCAAGATTGTAACTATCAGAGATCTAGAATATTTTATTCTAACAAAAACTTATTTCAGGGAAACTCACTATAAGACACAGATTCTCGGAGTCATGGAGAAAGCAAATCCACCAAAAATTATTAGAAAATGTGATAAATGCGCAAAATCTAGCAAATGTAAAATTATACGCACCCGTTATCCCGAGGATTGTTGTCAGATAAAATTTTTATAAACACTGAAAGGTGCTATAATTTATTTATAGAGTAATTATCATGAAAAAGATAAAAAGAAAAACTTTACTATACAAAAGCGGCGTAGAATATGCCGACTATTGCATCAATCATGCAGAAGGATGCTCTCACGGTTGTAGATTTCCGTGTTATGCAATGATGATGAAAAAAAGATGTGGAGTTATAAAAGATTATAACGATTGGATTAAGCCCAAAATTGTATCTAATGCTTTAGAGCTTTTGAATAAAGAGCTTCCAAAATTAAAAGATAAAATCAAAACCGTTCATCTCTGCTTCACAACAGATCCTTTTATGTATAAGCAGAAAGAGATTATTGATTTGTCGTTAAAATTAATTGAGCGGCTCAATAAAGATGAAATAAAGTGCACAGTTTTGACTAAGGGAATTTATCCCAAGAAACTATCTGATTTGAGCAAATACAGTAAAGCAAACGAATACGGGATTACTATTGTTTCTCTTAGTAAGAGATTTAAAGATATGTTTGAGCCCGGATCTGCACCATATCAATCAAGGATAAAATCTCTAAAATATTTACATGATAAGGGGCTGAAAACATGGATAAGCATGGAGCCATATCCAATCCCCAGTTTATCTAGAGATCAGAGTTTGGCTGAGGTTCTAAGTGCAGTTAAATTTGTAGATAAGATAATTTTTGGAAAATTAAATTACAATATTAAAGTTACTGAATTTCAAAACAATAAAGAGTTTTATGATAATTGTGCTGATTTTGTAATAAATTTTTGTGAAAAAAATAAAATTGAATATCACATTAAATTTGGAACTAGAAAAAAATATAATAAGAAAACAGAAAAAGTGTTTTTGGAAGATTTAAGAATAAAAAATAGTGCGAATGTGTTGATTTAGAGTTATAAGTGATCCATGGCAAATTGCATAAATTGATGCCAAATAGGTCCGGCCATTATAAGGCCGGGCTGTTTTGCTGTTGATGAGTTATCGTTATTGCCTGTCCAAACACCTGCTGCGATTTCTTTGCTATAACCAATTGCCCACGCATCCCTGAATCCATCTGTTGTTCCGGTTTTAGCTGCTACTTCTGGATAGTCCTTAAAATAGAGATAGGAATTTCTACCAAACATACCTGCGCGCGCATCATTATCAGAAAGAATATCGTTTATGTATCCACAAACTTCTTCAGAAAGCACCCTTCTAGGATATTTGTTGTTTGTTTCTATAATATTTCCCTGACTATCTTCAATTTTTAAAATAACAGTTGGATCCACTTTTAAACCATTATTAGAAAATACGCTATAACTTGCTACCATATCTAATAATTTTACTTCTCCAGAGCCCAAAACTAACGATGGTCCATAAAAGGAAGCCCCCCTATTTAGCGTTGTAATTCCCATATCGTGAGCTGTTTGTATAGAATCCTGAATGCCTGCCATTAATAAAACTTTAATAGCAGGAATGTTTAATGACTGGGATAATGCCTGTCTAAATGTTACAGCCCCTCTGTATCTGCCATCATAGTTTTCAGGGATATATTCTTCGTCGCCCCACACGCCAAAATTTGTTTTTTCGTCAACCACAATAGAATTCGGAGTGTACCCCTTTTTAAAAGCAGTTGCATAAGCAAACGGTTTAAATGCAGAGCCCGGCTGTTGTCCTTCTCCGTAAATAGCCACATTTACTTTTGGCTCAAATTTGCAGTCCTTGCCTGGAGTACATCCCTCAGGGTATGATTCCCCGAAATAATCTTTTGAGCCCACCATGGCCACGATTTCGCCGTTGTACGGGGTCATAGCAACAAGCGCAGCATTATAAGAGTTGTAATATTTGTTTGTTTCCGTTCCGGTTTTTACTATTTCTTCTGCTTTTTGTTGCAATTCTAAATCTAAAGTAGTGTAAACTTTTAATCCGTGTTTGTTTAAAAAATTAGCTCCGTATTTTTGATATAAATAATTTTCAACATATAAAACAAAATGAGGAGCAATTAAAAGAGATTTTTGTCGTTCTGCAAATTGAATTTCTTTTTGAGTGGAACTGGCAAATAATTCTTCATCAATAAAATTTTCTTGAAGCATTCTTTTTAGAACATAATCCTTTCTTCCCATTAACTCATCTATGTTTTGACCAAAAGGGGAATAAAAGCTCGGCGCTTTTATCAAAGATGCAATAATAGCTGATTCAGGCAATGTGAGTTCTTGAATATCTTTTCCAAAATATGTTTTAGATGCCTCGCCAACTCCGTAAATATTCGGACCTAATGGAATTTGGTTGATATACCATTCAAGTATTTGTTTTTTTGAATAGCGCCTTTCAAGCTCTATCGTTAAGACCATTTCCCGCACTTTTCTTTCAATGGTTTTTTCTAAAGTTAGATATGTAGAACGGATAAGTTGTTGGCTAATAGTAGATGCGCCTTGAGCTGGATGCCCTAGTTGTAAATCAACCATAATTGCTCTAGCAACGCCTTTAAAATCCACACCATTGTGTTTATAAAAATTTGCATCTTCTGCTGCCAATATGGCGTTAAGCAGGTGCTCAGGAGCGTCATCTATGTTTATTATTGTTCTTTTTTCTTCTTCGTAAATTGTTCGCAAAAGAGTTTCTCCTGTCCTGTCATATATTCTAGTTGGCAGAATTTGCTGTCTTTCACTAAAAACTTCCGGTCTTGGCAAATCTTTTGCGTAAAATATAAAAATTCCCAAAGCAAAAAGTACGCCAATAATAATAGAAAACAGGACTAATAGTCCCAATCTTTTCAAAATCCTTTTCAACCCTTTCTTTGTTTTATAGGTCTTAGAATGATAACTATTATCTTCCATTGGTTCAAAAATCCCGCTATTAATAATAGCGGGATTTTTGTTTAAAGATTAAAGATCTGTGTCTTCGTCTTCTGTGCTTTCTTCTGCATCATCTTCTGTCTCAGTCACGGCTTCTTCTTCCTCTTCTTCGTCCTCGTCATCTCCTGATTCTTCGCTTACGCTTGCATCTTCTTCTGGGGTCTCTTCAGCGCTGTCAGTATCATCACCTATTTCAGTATCTTCCTGATCTATAGTTTCCTCATCAACATCTTCATCCGTATCTTCTTCCTCTTCTTGGTTTAGGATAATATCTTTGTATTCCATATTTATTTGATTTTAATTTTAAAAAAGAGACGACCTTTTTCTCTTCGTATGACCATTATAGTTTTTACTTGCAACTTGTCAAGAGTTTTTAGTGTTTTTTTGTGAATCTAATAAATAAGCATAAGATATGGCTAAGCCGAGAGCATCTGCCGCATCATCTGGTCTGGGAATTTCATCAAGATTTAATATCTTTTTAATCATTTTCTGAACTTGAATTTTTTCTGCTCTGCCATAACCCACAATATTTAGCTTTACTTGAAGCGGGGTGAATTCATAAATAGGAATTTTTTTCTTAGCTCCTGCCAAAAGAATTACTCCTCTTGCCTGACTAACAGGAATGGCTGTTTTAGCGTTTTTAAAAAAGAATAATTTTTCTACTACTAAAATTTTGGGGCTAAAGTCCTTTATTATTTTAAATAGCTCGTTATAAATTTGATTTAATCTATCTTCTGCTTTTAAGTCCTTGGAAGTTTTAATGCACCCGCAATCCAAATACTCTAGGTTTCCACCATTTTCTATTTTTATAACACCCCATCCCGTAGTTGCTGTTCCAGGGTCAACTCCTAAAATAATCATAAATCTATTGTAGCAAAAATAAAAAAAATCTGCTAATTAGGTTTTAATTTTAGATTTTTTTACAACTTCACATTACTATAAATCTCCTGCACATCATCGTTGTCGTCTAAGGCCTCAATAAGTTTCTTTATTGATTGTTTTCCTTTTTCGTCTAATTCTATTTCCTCTTTTGCTACCCAGCCAAGCAGGACTGACTCCATTTGAAATTCTTTTTCTATATTTTTTTTCACATTGTCTAAGTCCTCGGGCATTGCATAAATTTCCAAAACTCCTTCGCCTTGCCAGCTTATATCCTGCGCTCCAGCATCAATAACCTTTAGTTCTGTTGTTTCTTTATCTTTGTCTCCAGTGTTGATAATTATTATGCCCTTATTTTCAAATTGCCACTTAACAGAGCCAGTTTCAGCCATTTTTGCGTTGTGTTGATTTAAAATCATTTTGACTCCACCCAATGCCCTATTTTTATTGCTTGTAATTCCATTGATTATTAGGGCACTTTTAGCAGGTCCGTATGCTTCAAAAGTAAATTCTTCTAATATTTCTCCCTCAATTTCGCCAGTGCCTCTTTTTATCGCTTTTTCAATATTATCGCTTGGCATATTGGCTTTTTTTGCCTTGTCTATTGTCATTCTTAATTTGGAGTTCATATTAGGATTTCCTCCATCTTTTGCAGCAATAGTTATAGCAGCTGAAAGCTTAGAAAAAACCTGCCCCCGTTTTTGGCCTGCAGCATCTTTTGTGTGTTTTACTGTTTTAGCATGACTATGTCCACTCATACTTTTATATTATTCTTTTTTTGTTTAATTTTCAAGACAAAACCCATAGAGAGCATAGAGCTTAATAAAGATATAGTCATTCCCGGGATTAAAGCGGAAGAAAAACCTGAATAATTTATGTTTTGAGGCACACTGGTAATTTGTTTTTCTAAAATTTCTTTTTCTTCGCTATTTTGAGCTTTTGGCGTTCCTCCTTTTTCTGCACTATTCTTCCAATTTAACGGGTCGCACCCGTTAAAATCTGGGATTATCCGCTCCATTGT
>JAHIEL010000079.1 GCA_018901715.1 Patescibacteria group bacterium | reverse complement strand
ACTAAAATAACCTTACCATAATATTCTTTAATAGTCAAATATGCTAATTGCTCAAATCGTTTCTCTATCAATCATCTGTGCTACCTCAATTTTAGGAATAACAATATTGCTTCACAATCCTCGGAAGAGGCCTAATCAAGTTCTAACAGCAATAGTATTTAATTCTGCCGTCTGGGTTTTTACCAACTTTATGGTAGATATGGCAAAAACTGACCTCTTAGCACTCCGTTGGAGCCAAGCAACTCTCATTGGTCCTATCCTTATTCCGCCTCTCTTTCTTTATCTCTCTTATATATTCCCTCGCTCTTCAAAACTAACCAAATTAAAACGGTTTTTTATTTTTCTTCCTTTTCTTCTGCTCGCTCTTGTGCCAACTCATTATAATATTCAAGATGCCCATATTATTACTAATGGCATCCCCGAGGTAACTCCTGGAATACTGTATATTCCTTTCTTTATCTATTTTCTTGGTTTTATTATGTTGGCACTCTATAAATTCTTCAAAAATATAAAAAAATCTTCTGTCTTGGAAAAACTCCAAATAGAATATGTAATCATTGGCACTGTCTTGGCCGTATCAGTAGGCCTAGTGGCTAATGTCTTATTACTTTTACTCGGAGTTTCCGAGGCATCAAGTTTTGGCCCGCACGCAACCATATTCTGGACTGTTTTTCTCTCGTTCGCTATCCTAAAACACCATCTTTTTAATATAAAAGTTATTGCCACTGAACTGTTTACTGCCCTCTTAATTTTGCTACTCTTTATTAATATTTTTCTTTATAATACTTCACTCCAGCTCTTTTTAAATATTACTGTTTTTACAGGATCACTCATTTTCGGTATATTTTTACTTAAAAGCGTTCTGAACGAAGTAAAGCAACGCGAAAAGATGGAAGAAATGGCGAAAGAACTTGCCATAGCTAATATAAAACTGAAAAAATTAGATGCTTCCAAGTCAGAGTTTCTCTCTATTGCTTCGCATCAACTCCGCACACCACTCACTGCTATAGGCGGATATTTATCAATGGTCTTAGAAGGCACTTATGGGAAAATCACAGAAAAAATCAGGCGCCCAGTTGCAAATGTTTTTCAAGCCAGTCGCCAACTTAACCAATTGGTTAATACTCTCTTAAGCGTCTCTCGCATTGAAGCAGGCAAAATGAAGTTAGAAGCCAAGATGCTGTCTTTGGGAGATTTGATCAAGCCAATTGTAGAAGAGTTTAAAATTGTTGCGCAGGAAAAAGGACTTTATCTTAAATTATCCCTGCCCACTGCTCTACCTTTCGTATCTATAGACCAAGAAAAAATGAATCAAGCGATGATGAATATTATTGATAATGCAATTAAATATACTAAAAAGGGTGGCATTGATATAAGCATTGATTTAAAAAGAGGCGAATCAGGAGAAAGGGCTTTAATTAGAATTAAAGATACTGGAGCTGGTATGGATAAAGAACAGATTAGCCAAATATTTGAAAAATTTAAAAGAGGAAAGGCAGGAAAAACTTCATGGTCAAAAGGAGCAGGACTTGGGCTTTTCATTGCTAAAAAATTCGTAGAACTGCACAATGGAAAAATTTGGGCTGAGTCCAAGGGAATTGACAAAGGAACTGAATTCTTTATTGAATTACCCATCAAATGATGTTAAAATGCCCTCACCAATAACAATCAATAATGTAGATGTCAAACATCTACACGCGGATTCTATAGATAAACTATGAAATTAGAAACTTTAAGACATTCTTTATCGCATATTTTAGCTTATGCAATTCAGGAGCTTTATCCTGAAACCAAATTTGGAATTGGCCCTGCTATTGAACAAGGGTTTTATTATGATTTTGACTTACAATCCCCTATCTCGCCAGATGATTTGCCCAAGATTGAAAAGAAAATGAAAGAAATTATTAAAAAAGATTTAAAATTTGAAATAAAAGAAATTTCTAAAATCCAAGCTATTAAACTTTTTAAAACCCAACCATATAAAATAGAACTTATTAAAGAGCTTCCCGGCTCAAAAGTAAGTATTTATAAAATTGGAAATTTTGTTGATTTATGTAAAGGACCTCATTTAAAGTCCACAAAAGAAATTCCAGCAGACAGCTTTAAATTGGAAAAGATTGCTGGCGCCTATTGGAAGGGACAAGAGAGAAACCCAATGCTCACAAGAATTTATGGCACTGCATGGGAAAACAAAAAAGAATTAGATTCCTATCTTGAAAAAATTAAACAAGCAGAGGAAAGAGACCACAGAGTTTTGGGCAAAAAGCTCGGACTTTTTATGTTTGACCAAGAAATTGGAGCAGGTCTGCCATTATGGATGCCTAAAGGCACGACTCTTGTTAAAATAATTGAGGACTACTTATATAAAGAGTTAAACCAGGAAGGATATGAATGGGTGCGTTCATCGCACATAGCTAATTTAGAGCTTTGGAAAACATCTGGGCACTGGGATTTTTATAAGGAAAATCTTTATTCCCCTATTGAGATTGATAATGTCAAATACTTGCTAAAGCCGATGAATTGTCCATTTCATATAAAAATTTACCAGTCCAAAATCAGAAGCTATAAAGACCTTCCTATAAAATTAGCAGAACTTGGCACTGTTTATAGATATGAAAAATCAGGCGTTTTGCACGGACTTACAAGGGTGCGCGGATTTACTCAAGATGATGCTCATATTTGGTGCGCTAAAGAACAATTGAATGAAGAAATAACCAAGCTCACTGAACACGGCTTTAAAATGCTTAAGGACTTTGGCTTTGGCAAAGACAATCTAGATATCTATCTCGCTACTATGCCTAAAAAACATATTGGAGATGAAAAAATCTGGAAAAAAGCCACAAATGCGCTGAAGCAAACGCTAAATAAATTGAAAGTTAAATATGAAATAGATGAAGGCGGAGGAGCTTTTTACGGGCCTAAAATAGATATTAAGATTAAAGACAGCTTGGGCAGACCATGGCAATGCACTACTATTCAGGTTGATTTCAATCTACCAGAGAAATTTAATGTCAATTATATAAATAAAAATGGCAGGAAAGAACAGTCAATAATGATTCATAGGGCATTGCTCGGTGCAGTGGAAAGATTTATTGGAGTCCTGATAGAACATTATGCAGGCGCTTTCCCATTATGGCTCTCCCCTGTTCAGATTTCAATTATCCCTATTTCTGAAAAACATTTAAAATATGCCAAAGAAGTTGCAGCAAAAATAAAAAAGCAGGGCTTTAGAATTGAGATTCAAGAGGAAAACGAAACTTTGTCCAAAAAAATTAGAAATACAGAAATGCAAAAAATCCCATATGTCTTAGTTGTTGGAGATAAAGAAGAAAAAGAAAAAACAATTTCTATAAGAAGCAGAGAAAAAGGAAATATTGGAGAAGCAAAAATTGATGACTTTATTGCAAAAATTAAAAAACAAGAAGAAACGAAAAAATAATGAATTCCTTTTTTAAAATACTCTCCTTACAAACCAAGAGCTTGCTTGATATCATAGATATAACAGATAAAATAAAAGCGTTTGTAAAAGAAGCAAAAATAAAAGATGGATTAATAAATATTCAATCGCTCCATACTACAGCAACTGTTTTTGTTAACGAGAACGAGCCACTTTTATTAGAAGACCTTAAAAAACATCTTGAACGCATTGCACCTGTTAATAATGTTTACGAACATGATGACTTTGAAAAAAGAACAGTTAATATGTGCGAAGACGAATGCGCAAATGGCCATTCTCATTGCAAGGCCATACACTTACCGACAAGCGTCTGTCTAAATATAAAAGATAATAAAATTCAGTTCGGTCCATGGCAAAGTATAATGTTTATTGAATTAGATAGAGCACGGAAAAGAGAAATACAAATTCAAATTTTAGGAGAGTAATAATTAATCGCCCTACCCGCCCCCCGCCCTCTCCAGCAGGGAGGACGGGGGGCGCAAAAATCATTAAAAAAAATATGAATAAAAAAATAATTTTTGGTTTAATTCTATGTTCCTTTTTGTTCGGATTTGTAGCGCTTGCTCAAGAAGCAGAAATTTCAGCTGATGATTTTGGCCTAAGCGAACCAACCCTACTCCCAAATCACACTTTTTATTTTCTTAAGGACTGGTGGCGAGATACAAAACTCTTTTTTACAATTAACCCAGTTAAAGACGCTGAATTAAGACAGGAAATTGCAAATGAGAAATTGTTAGAAATAAAAAGTATGATAGAGGCCGATGTAGAGGAGAGTGTTTTGAAAAAAGCCAGAGAAAAATACCAAATTCAACAAAGAAAATTAGAAGCAGCAATAGAAAAAATCCAAAATAGAGAAGATGAAAGAACAGAAAAATTTAGGGATAAATTCTTTGAACATCAAGTTTTACATCAAAAAATATTAGAAAAACTTGAACAAACCGTTTCAGAAGAAACTCTTCAAAAAATTCAAGAAATGCGAATTGAACACATAGATAGATTTAAAGAATCAATGTTTAAAATTGGACAGCAAGAACAAGTGCAGGAAAGATTAGAAAATGCCTTGCAAAATATTCAAGGTTCAGAATTCAAGGACTTTGAAAATTTAGACATTATAGGAAGAATAAGAGAAAGAATAGAAAATGAAGAAAAGAATCAAATTCTTCAGAAAGTTGAGGGAAATCTAAGGCAAAACTTCACAGAAAAAATAGAAGCATTGCCAATAGAGGAAAAAGAAGAAATTGAGGAATTTTTTCAAGCACTTCAAGGCAATGCTGAAAATCAACTAAGAATTTTAGAGAAAATCCAAGAACAAGCCCAAGAGCGAATTGAAACAAGGGAACGAATAAATGTCGGTGTTGAAACTATACAAGAAAAAATTCTAGAGCAAGAGCGACAGAGAGACCAAGAACAAATAAATAAGCCAGATAATACTGATAAGGGTTCTTCAAAAAAATAGACGAATAAAAATAAGAGCGTTTTCTTTACGGAAGCGCTTTTATGATTTATTCTAAAGCAATATGAAATATCACATTATTACTTACGGATGTCAGATGAATAGAAGCGATAGCGAAAGAATCGCTAATGCGTTAGAAAATCTAGGATTTATCCCCTATTCTCAATCAAATAAAGTAGATCTATTTATTTTAAATGTTTGTTCTGTGAGACAATCAGCAATTGATAGAATAATAAGCAAGGCAGAATCTATAAAATCAAAACTTCTAATAACTGGATGTATTCTTCAAAAAGATAAAAAAAGATTTGGAAAAATATCAGATGGAATTTTTAATATTGCTGATTTAACTAAATTACCAAAAATTTTAAAAAATCTTGGATTTAAAATCAAAAATACTGGAATATTAAAGTCCAATCATTATCTTGAGACAGAACCAAAATATGAGTCAAATATCATAGCAGATATTCCAATAATGACCGGATGCAATAACTTTTGCTCTTACTGCGTTGTTCCATATACAAGGGGCAAAGAAATTTCAAGACCTATTAAAGATATTGTTTGTGAAGCAAAAAAGCTTATTCAAAATGGAATAAAAGAAATCTGGCTTTTGGGTCAAAATGTTAATTCATATAAGCCAAACTTTGCTAAATTGCTTAAACAAGTTAATGATATTAAAGGAGATTTCTGGATTAGATTTACTTCTTCCCATCCAAAAGATTTAACAAGCGAAATGATTGAAACAATGGCAAAATGTCAAAAAGCAACCCCTTATTTTAACCTTCCGATTC
This sequence comes from Patescibacteria group bacterium, assembly GCA_018901715.1. Classification (GTDB taxonomy): domain Bacteria; phylum Patescibacteriota; class Minisyncoccia; order Minisyncoccales; family PEYH01; genus JAHIEL01. The sequence goes on along the minus strand of JAHIEL010000079.1, from coordinate 4,195 downwards.
AATCAGGAGATGATAATATGCTTAAGGCAATGAATAGGCCTTATTCTGTTAAAAAATATAAAGAGCTTATTAAGGAAACAAGGCAAGCATTTAAAAAATATAGAAAAGGTCTGGAAAAAGAGGTTGCTATTTCCACTGATGCGATTGTCGGATTTCCGGGCGAAACGAAAAAGCAGTTTGAAAATACCAAAAAAACATTTGAAGAAATCAAATTCGCTTTTGGCTATATTTCCCGATATTCCCCTCGCCCAGGAACAACAGCAGCAAGAATGAAAGACAATGTTTCGTCTATTGAAAAGAAAAAACAGAAAAAAGAATTAGAAAAAATTATTGAAAAAACCGCGCTTGATTTTAATAAAAAATTCCTGAATAAAGAAATAGATGTCTTGATTTTAGAAAAGAAAAAAGATTTCTTTATTGGAAAAACAAGACATTACCAAACAATCAAAATCCCAGCATTTTGCAACGAGGCCGGGCCTCGGTGCAAAATTGGGGAATTTGTAAAGGCAAAAGTTACGGAAGTAAAGCCATATGGACTCCAAGCCAAGCTGATCGAAGCCAGACTCCGACAGGGTCTTCGACAGGGTTAATAAAAAAGGTGTGGATAAAACCACTTATCCACACCTCACAACTTCAGTCCGTGATTGTGCTAACTAGAGCAAATCTAAAAACTGTTTGAAATCGAATATTCATTGGGCAATGATGGTGTAAGTGATGATGTGCTCATCACGCCCCGCTATCTTGCCATCCTTAAGCAATGCTTCATATTCCAGGAAACAGCCGCCAATCTCTAGCGCAATACCGCTTATGAAGTCCGATGGTTCCTCGTTAATAATCGCCCAGCCCTCTGATGTGCCCCCACTATTCAGCTCTACGCATCGGACCTTGAGAACATAGCTCTGCTCATCTGTTATGAGGATAGACTGGACTGTGACCTTCACATTGAGATTCGTTGTCCATCTAAGTTCCGAGCTTCCTGTTATTATTCCCGTATCGTCAACAACCAGCCAAGTCCAACTTTCTCCATCAGTCCCAACAAGCGAGAGCACAGCCATGGCTTCCACTCCTATCGTTATAGTCTGAGTAGCGGAAGAAGTGGTTAAAGCAGTGGTTGACAAGCCCCAAAAAAGAACTGTCGCAACTAAAACGCATATCCATCTTTTCATCTGAATCTCCTTCTTGCGGCGATTAGGGAGCCACCCAAATTTCAATAAACCACTTTTAGTATAAATGCATAAATCTTTTTTGTCAAAAAAATTAAAAAGTGTATAGTATAAAATAGATTAAAAAAATAAAGCCGTATGGAATTGAAGGGAAAATATAAACCTAAAATAATTGTGGTTGTTGGACCTACTGCTTCTGGAAAAAGCGATTTAGCGGTGGAAATCGCCAAAAAATATAATGGCGAGGTGGTTTCTGCTGATTCAAGGCAGGTCTATAAAGGAATGGATATCGGAACAGGCAAAATCACTCAAAAAGAAATGCAAGGCATAAAGCATTATCTCTTGGATGTTGCTTCTCCTAAAACACGATTTACAGTTGCTCAATATCAGAAAAAAGCCAATCAAGCCATCGGGGAAATAATCAAAAAAGAGAAACTGCCTATTCTGTGCGGAGGCACTGGTTTTTATATTCAATCAATAGTTGATAATATAGCTATTCCAAAAGTTAAGCCAGATTTAAAATTAAGAAAAAACCTTGAAAAACAAAGTGCTGAAGAATTGTTTGAACAATTAAAAAAGCTTGATTCAGAAAGAGCTAAAAATATTGATAAATATAACAAGAGGCGTTTAATAAGAGCAATAGAGATTGTCTTAAAAACAAAAAAACCAATTCCTGAATTAAAAAAGAATCAGCCATATGATGTCTTAATGCTTGGAACCAAAATAGATAAAAGCGAACTTAAAAAAAGAATTGAAAAGCGGTTAAAAAAACGGCTGGAACAGGGAATGATTAAAGAGGTGGAAAAACTTCATCAATCAGGAGTTTCTTTTAAGCGCTTAGAAGAGTTTGGTTTGGAATATAGGTATATTGCTTATTATTTACAAGGCAAAATAAATGAACAAGAAATGGTTGAAAAATTACAGAAAGAAATAGAGCATTATGCAAAAAGACAAATGACTTGGTTTAAAAAAGATAAAAGAATTATTTGGATTAAAAATAAAAAAACAGCCCTTGGGCTGATAGGAGAGTTTATAGGGGTTCGTTGCTAATAAGCAACGAACCCCTATGATGTATCGCGATGTGCCCTCCTTACGGAGCAACTATTAGAGTTGCTTGTGTTGTAGTGTTCTGATCGAGCTGATCAACAGCATTTCCAACCGATTGGCCTGCATCTGCTATGACTGCAGAATTTCTTTTGTTGAAAACACTTGGATTTTTCTCTTCTTCAGCAGCAATTTCCGCTGCCATTTCACGCCACTTCTTACACAACTTATGCCCCCTTCATTTTATGTTCCACACTACTCTTCCGACGACCACCTCAATATAGTGGTATCAATTTAAACCACCCCCTTAAACAATATGTAGCTCATCGTATGCTGTGAAGCGCTCAAGTCCAAGCACAAATCTGCGCCTACCAGTCAAGGTATAATCGCTGAATCCACTTGTTGCAGACAAACATCTGCATAGGAAACCGATTACTTGCCTTGCATCGTCAAAGATTCTCTCTGGCTTATACTTCTCAACCAGAGAAAGCTTGAACTCTAGAGTTGCCATACCTTTCGGTCTCAATTCCAACTCATCAATAGTCACTTTGTGGATTTTGAGCCACGAAAGCATTAGCTTTTGCCAAATCCAGTTGTCCTCTGTGGCAGACATTACTACTATCTGCCAACTATTTCGCCTGCATTGCTCAAGCTCTTTTAGGGTCTGCTTAATCCCTGGCCTCATTAAATAAAGAGGTGCGGTAATGGGCAAAAGAACACACATCAGAGGTAGAACAATAAGACGGTACTGCGACATTAGTTTGTAAAAACACCATGGCAATGATAGCCGAGCTATGGTGCCGTCAAAGTCCGTTAGAAGAGTTCTTTTCTCTTCCATGGTTCCACCTCCCTTTTGAGGTATTTACAGAGATAAATCTCTGTTTTGCAAAGAACAAAAAAGCAGAATTATATTCTGCTTTGAGTATACACTATTTTAAGGCCTTTGTAAAGAAATTTTCTAATTCTTCTGGTTTTGCTCTGCCTTTTGTCTTAGCCATTGCTTGACCAATTAAAAATTGTAAAGCATTTTGTTTGCCTTTTTTAAAGTCATCTACTGCTTTTGAATTATCTTTTATTATCTCCTGAACCACTCTCTCAAGCTCATTTTTGTCATCAATTTTACTTAATCCCTTATCTTTTATGATTTCTGAAGGGTCGCCTCCTTTTTCAAACATTTCTTTCAAAACCATTTTTGCAATCTTGCTTGTAATTTCTCCCTGAAAAACAAGCAAAGCGAACTCTGCAAAATTTTCAGCAGTTATTAGAAACTTCTTATCTTCCACTGACATACTGCCCATAATCCCGACTAAATCAGATAACATATAATTAGAAGCAACTTGCGCAAGTCGCTTATATTCTTTCTCTCCAATATCTTTTCTTTCTTTTGACTCAAGCCATTCCCTGAATTCAGAAACAACTTGTTCAAAATATTCGCTTAAGTCCTTATTAAAAACAAATTCTTCAATGTCATCTTGCTTTAATCCATATTCATCAATAAATCTCTGCCTTTTATAAGCAGGCAATTCTGGGAGCTGATTCTTAAGTTCTTGTATTTTTTCTTTACTAATGCTCAAAGGAGGCAAGTCCGGCTCTGGAAAATAGCGATAATCGTGCGCCTCTTCTTTGCTTCGCTGACTAATAGTTTTATCATTGTCCCAGCCCCTGGTTTCTTGAATTACTTTGTCTCCCCTATCTAAAACTTCTGTCTGCCTCTTAATCTCATAATCAATTGCTTTTTTGACAACTCTAAAAGAATTCAAATTTTTAACTTCTACTTTGGTTCCGAGTATCTTATTTTTGGAAATGGAAATATTTGCTTCCAAACGCATCTGTCCCTTCTCCATATTAGCGTCTGACACATTTAAGTATCTTAAAATCAATTGTAACTCTTTCGCGAAAATGGAAACCTGGTTTCCATTTTCAAAATCCGGTTCTGTGACCAGTTCCATTAAAGGAATACCTGCCCTATTAAAATCAACCAAAGTATT
>JAHIEL010000078.1 GCA_018901715.1 Patescibacteria group bacterium | reverse complement strand
GGGCCTATAGCACAACGGCAGTGCACCGCATTCGCATTGCGGCGATGTGAGTTCAAATCTCACTGGGTCCATATTGTTAATATTGATTATGAAGATTAAATTAACTAAAAATGAAGAAAAAATATTAGGCGATTTTGACGCAGGTAAGCTCAAGAGTGTTCGCAATATTGAGAAGCAAACCTCTCTCTATAGACGATATGCAAGAAGGACTTTAGAAAACATAGAGCGCGACATCAGGGAAGGTAGGAATATCTCTCCCCCGCTTTCTTCCATACAAGAGATAAAAGAATATTTAGAGTTGTTATGACATTAGTAGCTAAATCTATTATAGCAATAGTAATGGTTCTTTCATTACTCGTCTTATTCACTATGAAACAATCCAAGGATTTATGTTTTAAAGACAAATGTTTTGAAGTAGAAATTGCAGATACTTTTGAAGCAAGGACACAAGGCCTAATGTTCAGGCAAGATTTAAAACAAGGGAAGGCAATGCTTTTTGTTTTTCAAAAAGAGGGAGTTTATAGTTTTCATATGCGAAATGTTAATTTTCCTTTAGACATTGTCTGGCTAAATGAAAATAAGGAAATAGTTTTTATAAAAACCAATGCCTTGCCTGAAGAGGAGGGCATTTCTCCAGATAAAGAAGCGAAATATGTGATAGAGTTTAATGCTGGAGTAATTAAATCTCTTGGCGCAGGCATTGGCGATAAATTTGTTTTTAAATATTGATTATGCCTTCATCTAAAGAAATTGGCAAATTAGGAGAAGATATTGCTGTTAAGTTTTTGAGAAAAAAGAGGTATAAGATTTTAGAACGGAATTTTCAAAAAGATATAAAGGGCTTGAAATTAGGAGAGATTGATATTGTTGCTAAAAAAGATAAGGTAGTTATTTTTACTGAAGTAAAGACCTTAAAAAGAGAAAGCGGGATATCGCCTGAAGAGCGGGTAAATTTTAGGAAAAGACAAACAATTGCGAAAATAGCTGAAATTTGGCTTAACAAGCATAAGATTCCTTTAAACAGTCCTTGGCAGATTGATATTTTGGCAATTGTTCTGAATTTTGACTCGCGCATAGCAAAGATTAAACACTTTAAAAATATTTGATTAAATCGGGGGGAAGTCCGACTTCCCCCCGATTAGGTGGCCAAAGCTTGATATAGAACTCGGAGAAGTAACTCGGGGAAGTCGGACTTCCACAAGTTGCTTCTAGTGTTATGTTTTTTGGAAAATGCTTGACATAGTAGATGCGGTTTTGGTAAGATACAAATAAGAATGATGGGTCCAAGAAATTGGGCCATTTTTTCTAAAAGGTTTTAAAAATTTATTATTCATCTTTTTGGGAATTATCTCTATTTGAGCGAAATCGTGCCAAATCTGATTTTATAGTCAGAAACCGTTGCCAGATAAGGGCTCGCGACCGCCTCTTTTAGGGGACTGTCCCCAATAAAAAATTTATTTATGCAAGATTTAAAAACTCTTATTTCCTCTATTTCTCAAATAGCAGAAGAAAAAGGCATTCCTGCTGAAAAGATTATTGAAGTGATAGAAATGGCTTTAGCTGCTGCTTATAAAAAAGACAAAGACCGCAGAGGAGAAAATATTCAGGCAAAGCTTGAGTCAGAATCAGGAAAAGTCAAATTTTGGCAGGTTTTGGAAGTGGTAGATGAATCAATGATTTATTCTGAAGAAGAATTAGAAGAATTAAAAAAACAAACCTATGGAAAAGCAGTGAGCCAAGAAATTCAGGAAGACAGAGATTCCGAGATAGGAGAAGAAGGCAAGACAGGATTAGGAGAAGAATGCAAGATGAGGTTTAATCCTAAAAAGCATATTATGTTAGCAGAGGCGCAAGAAAAAAAGCCAAAGATTAAAATAGGAGAAGAGCTTATTGTTCCTCTCAAACCAGAACAGGACTATGGTAGAATTGCAGCTCAAACAGCTAAGCAGGTTATTTTGCAACGATTAAAAGAAGCAGAAAGAGATGCTATTTTTGAGGAGTTTAAAGAAAAAGAAGAAGAGGTTGTTTCTGGAATTGTCCAACGCATAGAGGGTAAAAATGTGTTTTTTGATTTGGGTAAGGTAATTGGTATTCTCCCGCCAATAGAACAGATTCCCACGGAAAGGTATAATATTGGAGAAAGGCAGAGATTACTCATAAAGACGGTTGAGACATCTTCCAAAGGTCCTGTTATTGTTCTTTCAAGAGCATATCCTAAATTTGTAACTAAATTGTTTGAGATTGAAGTGCCAGAGGTCTCAAGTGGGCAAGTGGAAATTAAAAGCGTGGCAAGAGAACCCGGATTTCGGACAAAAATGGCTGTTTTTTCAAAAGATAATGGTATAGATTGTATAGGCGCCATGGTTGGTCAGCGAGGGACAAGAGTTTTAGCTGTAATAAATAGTTTGTCAGGAGAAAAGATTGATATTATAGAGTGGTCTGAAAATACAGAGGACTTTATTAGTAATGCTTTGTCCCCGGCTAAAGTAACAGCCGTAGAAGTTAAAGAAAAAGGGCAGGCCTTGGTGACTGTGCCGGAAGACCAGTTGTCTTTGGCTATTGGTAAGGGCGGACAAAATGTGCGGTTAGCTGCAAAGCTTACTGGTTGGAAAATAGATATAAAAGTGGACGGACAAGATAAAACTATTAAGGCAGAGGATTTGTCCATAGAAGAGCAAGAAAAAGTAGAAAGAGAAGAGCAGGACAAAAAAGAAAAGAAAGGAAAGGAAGAGGACAAAAAAGATAAGCCAAAAAAGAAAGTTAAGCAAGTTGCTGAAAACAAGGAAGACGATAAAAAGAAAAAAGTAAGTAAAACAAAGAAAACCGTAGCAAAGAAGAAGCCAAAAAAATTAACCTAATTTCTAATTACAAATCCACGAGGCAAATCCACGAGGCCCGTCCTCGTTGATGAGGACGGGTCTCATAAGATTTGCCTCATAAGAATTTGTCATTAGGAATTAGAAATTGATTAATAATTGAAAATTAGTAATT
>JAHIEL010000077.1 GCA_018901715.1 Patescibacteria group bacterium | reverse complement strand
GAAGCATAATAAGATTTTTGTTCTTCCATAAATTTTATTTAATTACTCTATTATACAAAAAAATCGCTATTTTGGCGATTTTTATTTTACAAATTAATCATACACAAATTTTATTTATAAATTCCCTGTCTGTGACCGATATCAATGACAAAAACAATAAGTTCCATCTTTTTTATGATGTAAATAATTCTATACGGCCAAATATGAATAGAGTATTGGTCTTTTCTTTTCCCGAATAATTTTTTTCCGGAGAAAGGATCCATGACGATCGCGTCTAACGCCATTATTATCCGCACTCTATAATTTTCCGGAATTTTATTGAGATTTTTTCTTGCCTTTGGCTTTATTTGTAGAACGAATACCATATTTTTTCTTTGGTTTTTCCGCTACGGCAAAATCCCAATCTTTTTTTAAATCTTTGAGAGTTGGCCATTTTTTATATTCTCCCGTTCTAAATGCTTCTTCTGTCTCAGCAATATCCTTGTCCAAGTCAGGGAAAATTCTCTCTACTTCCATGGTTTCAACCATTGATTCATATTCTTCTGCAGACACAATAACCGCCTTTGGCTTGCCATTAGAAGTTAAAGTATAAACCTTGTTTGGCGCCTGCACATCATCAGTAATTTCAAAAATTCTGTTTCTTGCTTCGGATATTGATATTATATTTTTCATTTTTATGTTCATATTTTTATGTTATCTATTATATGTACATAATAGTGTACATAGTAAACGCTGTCAAGCTATAATAATCCTTTGTCTTCAAAACTCAAAAATCCATCTTCCATAATTTAAAATGGCTTATCAATTTTTAATTCCCAAACCAACTCCTCAACTTTTCTTTTTTGTGTAGATGTTTAACATCTACGCCTTACATTTTTTTATCCACATCAAACTATTGACAGAATGTCTTGATTTGATATACTAATAATGTCTTTCGGTTCTGCTAAAGAACCGTTAGGGTTATACATCCAAGGGCTACCCTCTTAATTGAGGGTAGCTTTATTTTTTTATGCGATATTTTAAATCTTTGCCCCAAAGCTCGTTTATATTCTTCAAATCAAAATAGCCGTTACTGCCAGTTTTTAATTCATGAGAAATATTATCTTTTGACGAAAAAATATAAACTTTTTTGCCACAATTTCTCAAATAATTCACTAATGCTAAAAAATCAGCATCACCGCTAAATAAAACAGCTATATTGTATTCGTTCATATTATGCAGGGCGTCAATAGTTATCTCGACATCCATATTCCCTTTTTCTATAATAGATTCTCCGTCGTTACCAATAATAGAAATTCTTTTTAATTCTTTTTTTCTTACGGTAAAGCCAAGTCCTTTCTTAAGATATGTATAGAATTTGTGCTTTCCATCCAAATCATAATCTCTTGTCCCAACTTTTGGATAAGCATCATAATAAAAAATTTCAACATTGTCAGCATTAAAGTTATCCCTAAAGTAATTTTTAAGTTTTTTGTATTCAATAAACCTTCTTACCGACTTTACGGCATTCCAAACATTCGAAGCATCAATAAAAATATAAATTGAATTGTTCTTTTTTATTTTTTCCATATTTGCTAAATAATCAATTTAAATTAAAAAATTAAATTCCCAAATTAAGCCCTCTTCAACTTTTTGTTTTTCGTGTAGATGTCAAACATCTACATCTTAACTGTTTTTACTGTTAGCTTTGTCCGATTTACGAACTCGGACAGAATTAATCGGACAAAATTTCATAAAAAGTAACCTTATATAAAAATATTTATATGTAAAGTTTATCGCTTAACTTTACATATATCAAGTTATATAAAAAGTTGGGATTATATTCTAATTTTAAATTTTTTTCATCCCAAACCAACCTCTTGACTTTTTGTTTTTGTGTAGATATCAAACAGCTACTTAAAATAATTATTGACAGCGTCTTCTAACTGCTCAATAAATATCTGTTTAAAATAAGAAATATTATTTATTTCATAAAATAATAAAACGGCTTTTTTGTATTCCTCAACATCTACAATTCTATAAGAAAGCGGTATTGAATTATGTGCCAACAAAATAGCATTGGAAATCATGCGAGAGGCTCTTTTGTTTCCATCTTCAAAAATTTGGATATAAGAGATAAGAATCAACACTAAAAAAACTTTTTCAAAAATAAATTCTTTTTTATTAATTAGGGCTACCATCTCTTGCATAACATCTTTAATCTGATGGCTATTATCCAAAGGCTTGTATTTTGTGCCAGTAATTCCAACTGCCCCATTTCTGATATTTTTTGAAATTCCAAGTTTTTTAATCAAAACAGAGTGGATATATTCAATATCAGAACAATTTAGTTTTCTAAATCTCTCTTTATTTTGAATGGACTCATTAAAAGCATCTTTATGGTTAAGAATCATCTGGGTTTCTTCTTTGGTTTTTCCTTTTCCAACAACATTGTTTTTAATCAAAGCTTCAGTTCCTAATAATGAATAAGTATTTCCCTCTATTGCTGAAGATTTCCAAGAAAATTCTATCATTATCCTTTCAAATTCTTTATTAATAAGAGTTTGGCTATCATATTTTGAGAAATTTTTAATAAAATCTCTTTGTAGATTTTCTAGTTTTTCTTTCTCTTCTTTAGTAAAAATATCACCTTCCAAAATCTTAAAAATTTTAAAATTAAAACTTTCTTTTATTTCTCTTTTTATATATGGTATAGAAAAATATTTTTCAACATCAACTTCCTTTAAAATTTCATAAGCTTCAGACAAAATATATATCACGAAAGCACCAGCACCACTTTTGTTTAGAATATTTTGTTCGCATAGAAAAAATAAATCTCTAGTGATTGTTTCCCTAGAATATTCGTAATTAAAAAAAACAACCAAGTCCTTATTTCTAAAAGATTGATTCTTTTTCGCAAATTCTATTATTTGTTGCTGTCTTTTATTCATAATGTAAATATATCATCATTGCGTCATTTTTTCAAGCTCATTGCGTCATTTTTTTAAAAAACCTCACAGAAACCCTTGTTTTATAACATTTCATTGCGTCATTTTTTATTCAATTTTGCGACTTTTTGTTTTTGTGTAGATGTTAAACATCTACGCTTTATAATCGGGGGGAAGTCCGACTTCCCCCGATTAAAATTATTGGTTAGCTCTTTGGAAGTTTTTAGCTTCTGCTTCTTCAATGGTGCAGAGCCACTGGTCTTCTTTAAGAAAATTGATGCTTGTCTGAAGATAATATTTGTCTCCCGGAAGGTGATAGTATTTTTTGCTCATTTCACCGATGTTGCCCTTGATAACGCATTTATTATTAAATTGAGATTCTCCGCAAGAGCCCCAAAGTCCAGAAAAATCTTCTTGGGCTGCGAGAGCGGCCTGAACTAATTCATCTTGATGCAGAGTATTTTGTTTATCAAGGTAAAATCGGGCGTAGCCCTCTTGCAAAAGCTCTAAATTGACGAATATTTCCTTTTCTCCCAGTTTATCTGAAGTATAAACATAGGCTAAAGTTCTGCCGAATCTATCATATTTATCTATATCAAATTCCAAAATCAGTTTTTGATCTAAAACCAGATCTTCATTTTTCTCTTTAGCCTGAGAGCTAAAGCAAGATTCATAATCCAGACCATCAAGTTCAGGAGTATCAATTCCTAAATAGCGAACTCTGAAGATTTCATCGGTTTCAAGATCTCTCACTTTAATGGTATCTCCGTCAATCACCTCTTCCACCCTAACCTCTTGTGTTTCTAAAAAAGAGAGCTGACTATCCCCGCTCTGGTAAAGATTAAATCCCAGTATAGAAAACAAAATGGCCAAAACCCCCAAAAGAATTATCAATAAACCTTTTCTATTTTCCATTTTTCTTATTTCTTAATTAATTTTTCGATTTTTTGTAAAAAATATTAGAAAATAGAGCTGACCCCATTTTTCTCACCCTTTGATAAGAAACACCATCCCGTACCCGATCTGCAAGCTTATAATACTCAGCAACAACAGTGCTTTGAGGATTTTCAGCAACTAAATTGTATTGATTACTATTATTCTTCATAATTTTCCGAATCAAGACTCTCTTGCATATATTCAGACACAGTTTTAATAACTTCTTTTACAACATCAGAACAATTTTTGTAGTGTATCTTTTCTAAGGCCACATCACGAAACAGCCGAATTGGTTCAGAAATCAATGCATGGATAAATGATTGAGTGGCACCGCTCACTCCAGAAAAATCTAACACAACCTCTTTGCCATCCCTTAAAGTCGGTATAATCTTCTTGATACGCAACTCTTTTGCCACATCTTTATTTTCTGCGAAATCGCCAACAAGACCTTTAACTTCAATTAGTGTGTTCATATAAATTTTGGTTCTTTATATTTCTTTCGTTTACGATCTCTCACCGCCTTGCCATACACTTCTCGTATAGCAGAGAGAAGCTGGGTAAATTCAGATTTATTTTCAAGAGATAAATCTATTGCCACTAGCGTACCTTTAAAATAAGGGGCGTCGTTGCGTTCAGAATGACGATCATCATCCGGATCGGGATGGAGCCGTGGTTTCTCTATTCTCTTATCGTGAAGTAGCAGTTTATAAATACCGGAACCACTATAAATCATAAAATAGTTACGTGCTACTTGCGCAATGGATTTAATGAAAAATAGTCCAGCGCCTGCGTTATCTTCTGTTCCACCTTCTTTTCGTGTTGTTCCCGAAATACCAGGAACCATTGCCCATTTGATTGCTTCTATATCTGTCTTTGACTTGGAAGCCCAATAGCGTTGCAGACTCTTTTTAATACCAATACCACCATCGCAAATACCAATACGAATTGTGTTTGATTTTTTATAGTATTGAGCCGCAACAATCGCTCCATCTGCACTTCCTGCGTGTTCCAATACATTACGAAGCAGTTCCCCAATCGTATATTTAATAGCATCAGTTTTATCAGCAGGTAAATGTAAAAGGGGGATCATGTCTGTAATAAATTTTGACTGCTCGGTAGAATTTTTTATAATGGTGACGGGTATAAATCTTCCCGATTCTTCTTTCTTATGAATAGTATATGGCGACTTCTGGCGCGTGAATTCAAAAAGCCCCATACGATCAAGATATGAACCGGAAGTTGCCGTGAGATTTTCAAATGTAACATTCTGCTTACCTGCCCGCATTGCCATTGCTACAATTAAAGCTAAAACAGCCGGATGTACATTGATCCACTTTGGATGAGAATAAATATGAAGATGCTTAGGATCAGAAAAATCCAGACTGCCAATAAAGCGGTCAAAATTGCGCAAATAGTCTGAATTGGATAATGTTGTCTTCATGTTATCAGTTTACCTGTAGAGCGTGTTTGTGTCAATATACGCTCTACAGGGAATAAAATGGGCATTTTAGGCATTTATTATCTTTATAATCAATATGGATTGTCATCTTTTTTCTTTTTTTGTATAATTTCGATTCTTCAAAATTATTTCTCAATTAATTTTTCGATTTTTTGTTTTTTTAAAAAGTCGGAAACGTCCCTACTTTATCCTACTTTATCTACTTTACGTTTTCCAGTTTGAAGCTAATTTTATAAATATAAAAATCAATATTAGACGCGACAGACAATGCACGATGAATTCGTATATCATCTTCAAACGCAATAATTACGCCTTTTACAATTTGACCATCTTCAACTAATTCCTCCTTTACATAACCCATATACCGCTGGATTTGACCAACAATCACATCACTTGCTCGCCCCCTCTTAAGCTCAACAACTAAAATCTCTTTTTTATCTTTACTAATCGCTAAAATATCGATTGGACCGGTATCGCTTGGGTATTGTTGACCTACCATTTGACCATCTTCTTCATAAATATCGTAATATTTACCAAGTTCTGTGTTCTTCCAATTTTTCACTAGAAAATCTTCAAGATGTTTTTCAAGTGCAAAAATACTTGGATCTTCTATGGTTTCGTCAGTAGAAACAATTGAGGATGGACGACTACCAGATATAAATGTCTCTATTTCGTCGGCATATCTAGAAATGTTACTTACTGTGCCAATGCTTCCAGCGGAATTTCTTAAAGATTCGCTAATTTCATTACGAGAAATAGTTTTTGTATACCAACGAACACTTCGCCTATGTGGAAGCGTAGCATCTTTATGATATTCGTAATCACCAACAACTTCGCCAACTAAATAATTTCCCTGACCGTCTGGACATAAAACAATATCACCGGTTAAAATTCCTTTGACAATTGTATACAGCATTCCACAAGCAAGACCAGCTGATACTTTAGTTTTATCAGGGTTTTGTTCTAAATAAACTGGAATGTATTTTTTATTGAATTCTCGCCAATTATCAGGAAGTTTATTTGTTAAATCAATATCATAAAACCAGCCAGCACCAATATAGTTTCCTTCGTGAGCATCTTCGGCATAAGCACTTCCTTTCCCTAGCATTATACGATAATAATTTTTCATATTTTATTTTTAATTTTTAAATAATTTTTCGATTTTTTTATTTTTTGAAAAATCCGGAAACGTCCCTACTTTACATATTGATTCCAATAATCTTTTATTTTCTTCATAAATTTTCCTAAATTAACTCCTCAACTTTTTGTTTTTTTAAAATTCCGCATAATAAAATTGCGAGATATTCCCTTCTTCTTTATTTTAACTGTCTAATTATCTGTTCAGCATCTCTCTCAGCTCCTTCTTTAAAATTCTTAAAAGTATAAGCCTCTGAGCGATTTATGATGGCAGATTTAACCATGCCAAAAATTTCTTCAGTAGTAGCTAAAAGATTTTCTATATCTATTCCCTTAACTGGATACTGCCTATAAAAAGATTGAGGATTGTCTGTGACAGCCCTATCTTGATGAGCTAAAATTTTGCATCTCCATTTCCACAAATTTTCTACTATAGCTTTTTGCCCCCTAATCTTTCTCATTATTTCTTTTTTCCCCTGTCCTTTCGGTGTAAACTTCAATAAAAATGGAATAGAAATAACTTCTTTCTTATTTTCTTCAAATAATTTTGCTAAACCTAACAGCCAACCGTCCCGTAAATTATCTAAAACTATACCCCAAAAATATTTGTTCCTGTTATAAATTTCATTATATTCTGCATTTTGTAGACTTCTCCAAAGATAAAATCCGTTATAAATATTACAGATATTGTTTCGAACTTTCGAAATATAGTTATCAATATCTTTATTGCCCATATAATTGATAATCAGCTTCTTTATATTCTTGTAGCTCAATAATGTTCTTATTCCTAAATAATACACACAAAGCATTAACTAATTCTCCATCGCTAAAAATAGACTTATACTTAATCCTTTGAATTTCATGAACACTATCCAAATTTTCTCCGATAGCATCCGCAACCCTGTGCGTAAATCCTATATTGGAACCCCAGCCAAGTATATAATAACTTTCAATCCCCTGAGGAAGCAAGCTATTTTTAATATAACCAATATAATTATCTGGAATTCCAAGCTCATGTTTTTCTCGTAGTGCCACTAACACAAAACCCATCTTAATATTGGTTCCGGAAAAGGTTTTATCAATGTCTATCTCCCCCCTATCTCTTTTAGAAAAACTTTCTAAAAAATTTACGAATTTCCCAATTTCCTGATTTATACCTTCTGGTTTTCTCTTAAAATAAACTTTATTGCCAAGAAAAACCATCTCCTGCACAAACACGCTATAAAATAAACCACAATTGTCAATTTTTTCCAATTTCTCGCAATATTCTTGTATCTTTTCGCTATCTCTTGCTGCCGGCAAATAATAATTTTTATGGAAAAATTGCAAAGCAGAATCACCGCTCTCCATCAATAAGCTTTTTGCTGTGTAAAGGTTAATGCCTTCTTTCTGTTCATGGTCTAAATGCAATTCAAGTTTAGAATATAAAAAATTTTCAACATAAATCATCGCAATATTAGCCAAATTTTCGCTGTGGTTTTCTTTACGTTGTAATCTTATTATTAAAGTTTTTTCTTTTAGAATAGCTTCTCTGGTCTTATTCTGCACAAATACTATTTTTAATCTGTCTGCCTGAAGCTCTTTAGCTTCTTTGTTTATCCTTTCAATTCTTTTGCCTAATGTCCCCTCAAGATGTGTCTTAACGTATCTTCTGCTTCCCCATTTTTTAAAAATAAGAGATGAGATATGCCAGATTTGAGATAAAACAATTTTTACATTGTTGGGATATTTAACCCAAAGATAAAGAAAAAATAAAACAATTACTGTTACCGAAATTCCACCACTTAAAAATCCTTTGCTGAATTCACTCGCTTCTGCTGAAAAATTCTCAATGGGGTCCATAAATTTTCACTTTACATTTTTCTTTTTTACAACAAAACTTTATTGTCTTGCCATTGGAGAATATACCAAAAAAATTCTCTATTGTTATTATATCCCCACAAAATTCACATTTTATCTTACCATTATCAAAATTTTCTTTTAATCCGAGATTAGCTAAAAACTGTGGCAGGTCATCATCATATATGGCTTGTATTTCTTTTTCCCTCATAAAAATTTATACTTTATTCTTTATTGATTTCTCAACCTTTTGATTTTCAAAATTTGCTATTAAGCTTTTTCTATCCTTTCACCGGAAGATCTTCAAAGGCTTGCACTATTAATGCCATTGCATATTTTATATCTCTTTCATCTTTTATCTTAAAATCTTTATTTCCCGCTGTAACGGTTCCAATTTTTTTGATATCTCTAGTTTTATTTTCCGGATCTTGAAAATCTTTCTCATTCACTATTAAATAAATCCTTACGTCGTCTTTTTGAACTCCGAGTGCAACAAATTGTCTTCTATTAATCTTATAGTTGATAGACATTTTAAATGGTTTAACCTCTATGTGATTATCTAATGACCTTATCGCTTCGTCAATGATCTCAAAAATCTTCTTGGTCTTAGGCGAGCTATATCTCTCTAAATGTTCCTTCACGGAATATGGCTTAACTTTCTCTGTAATCGCTTTCACAATTTTGCTACTAGAAACTGCTTTAATGGATTCAGTGGTTCTCATCGACTTAATTTCATTATATAAAACCAAGTTATTTTCAAACATTGTAATTTGCCATAATTCAATGGGAAGATCTTGGAAAGCAATAGCGCCTTCTTGGTATGGAGTAAAAGAGGGGGCAATAAAAATTACTTTTGTTTGAGACCAGTCAACATCTTTTCTTCCCAAATTTGTATCTTTCCTCTCATTATATTCCAAAATCAAATCCGACTTATGAGCCAAAACAGCTGCCAGGTAAGAAAAGCCTTGGTCAATTACGCTAAAACTTTTTTCTCTTTTATATTCGATCAAAACAAAGGACTTTTTCTCTTTATCGAATGCCAGCGTATCAATAGAAAAATTCTGGACAGAAAATTCACGTTTTACAAAGTCAAGATTAAATATTCTTTCAAGATTAACCTCTGTCAGGCTTTGAATCTCTTCCTCGAGCCTAAAGTCTTTATCCCTTAAAGACGTAAGCTTATTACTCTCGCTACTCTTAACAAATAGATAAAGCATAATTTTAAATTTTAATTCTTAAATAGTTTTTCAACTTTTTATTTTTTTTATTTTTTTAAAATTCCACATAATAAAAATTCCAAAATATTCCTGTTTTACTCTAGTTGGTATATTTTAAAAAACTATCAGGCAACATGCAGTTTTCTAAGCTTCTCTGACCAAATATATATCTACCATCACATACGAAGCCAAGCTCATTCCAGTCTGTCTCGTTTAAATCTTTGCATAAGGTATTTAATTTGAATTGCTGATTCAAGGGAAATATTGCCAATATCGAACCATCGTAATGTTTATTTTTATGTAAAAAAAATGGTTTCTCATTTCTTGTTTTAGCGTTTACATAAATTCTGTTCAGATCAGTTTTATAAAAATCCCTTCCCCATTTCCACCAATTATTTTTGTCAAATTTTTTAATTTTTCTATTTATTAATTCTTTTTCAAATCTTTCCAAAAAAGGACTTTTTGTGTTGTATATCATTCTTCTCAGTTCACCTGTCTTGGCTGTATGCGAACATACGAAATCAGCATTTCCATATTCATTATTAGTGAAGATTCTATCGGCTCCGCTTACTCCTCCAACCTTAACAAAAAATATGTCTTTAAATTTTACTGGAAGAGAATTGTTGGTAAATAATAATTGCCCATTAGCTAACCTGAATTCTTTGTGTATATTCGTCTTCCTAGAAAAATTATCTTTTTCAAATCTCCAAATAATGCAATTAGGAGTGAAACCATTAAAAACCTTGCTATCTCCCAAATCTATTAAATCTGTGATTGTTCCATTTTTATATATAAACTCGTTTAATTTTATGCTAGAAGTTGCCTTCAAAAAATCTCTTGGATTAATAAAAATTAACTCCCCGTGCGGTCTTAGGTGTTGAATAACTTTTTCTATAAAGAATAAATATAAATTTGCCCTTCCATCAAAAATTGTGTGATCAAGCTTTTCTCTTGTTTCTCTGGGAATATCTTGAAATCTTACATAAGGAGGATTTCCAATTACTGTATCAAACTTTTTCCTTATAGGATAATCAAAAAAATCTATATTTAATATATTCTTTGCTTTAAATCTTTGATCTATCTCTATCCCTATTGCTTTTGGCAAATGCTTTAAAAAAGCTCCGTCTCCGCAACTTGGTTCTAGCGTGCTGCCGAATCTTTTCCTAAGCATTAACATTGCCTTTACTGTTGATTCTGGAGTAAATACTTGTCCTAAATTTTCAATATTAAACATATCCTCTAAAATTTTATTATTTAATTAGTTGACTTTATGAAATTAAGTTTTAAAATTTATAATATAAGCTCTATTATGTTAATTATAACCTAAAAAAACATGACAACAAAGAACTTTTTAAGCAAAACAGAGGCTGCATATAAAATTTTAAAAGAAAAGAAGTCGCCGCTTGATGTAAAAGAGATTATTAAAATAGCTCTTGAGAGAAACTTAATAACTACAAAAGGTAAAACTCCTCACTCGACTCTTCGGGTTGATATATATTTAGAAAACAAACGACGCAAAAAACAAAAAAAGGGATTAAGATTTTGTCAGGAAAGATCAGCCATTTGGGGTTTGTGCGAATGGAAAAAATAATTTTAGCAAATAGGTATTGACCAATCTATCCCTTAAGCTCTTCGACAATCCCTATTTTCACATTTTTGAGAAAGGCAGAAGGCATCTTTAAATTAAACCTTACCGTGCCATTAATTATCTCTATGTAGGGCTTTGCTTTTACAAAGTATTCTCCCTTCTTTTCTTTTACAACTCCCTCTACATCTGCAAATTTATAACTTTTTAAAAAATTAAGGTTTTGAGTTTTTACTTTATTTATACTAGATAGACCTCGTCTTTCATACAGCCTTATAATCTCTTCTCCATGTTTGCCGAATATTTTACCCAATGTGGCTATAAAAACTTTGTTCAACTGAACATAGACGACATAGCTTTTTAATTTTTTACCAAATTTTCTATCTAATTTGTTCATTCTTTTTTTAAAATCGCTACCCACAATAATATTGTATTGTCCTTTTTCATACTTTTTTTCCAGAAAAAAACCAAATCCTGATTTTATCTCTAGCCTGCAATGTGCTCTCGAAACTAGATTTTTCATAAATTCAGTTTCATCTAATATTTTCGTGAGCCAAAATTGGGGATTTTCTTGTATAAAATTAAAGGTTTCGTCGTCAAGCTTAAAAAGTTTTCTAAGTTGCCCAAGATTAATATTATTAAAATTTAATCCATATTTTTTTTCCAAAAATTTAATATCTTTAGTTTTAAGTATTATGAAATCGGGCCTAATGGGAGCATCCGTTA
The DNA here is from genome assembly GCA_018901715.1 of Patescibacteria group bacterium. Lineage (GTDB taxonomy): Bacteria > Patescibacteriota > Minisyncoccia > Minisyncoccales > PEYH01 > JAHIEL01. The sequence goes on along the minus strand of JAHIEL010000077.1, from coordinate 3,070 downwards.
TATCCTTCTTCCGTGTAGATACTTGAGAACCATAATAAAAGGCGCATAGACCAATTTCATCTTGATTATCTCTAAAATAACGGAAAACTATATCTTCTGCCCACTCTCCATATTTTTTATTTAATTGAAATAAATTCGCCATTTTTGCGTTTAGTTTACTCTTGTTCCTGAATTATGCCTTCATCTTTTAATATAAGATAACAACCCGCCCTTTTTGCCTGATATTCTATAAACTTTTCAATTATCATATCGATCCCATCAGATAAACTCCTGTCAAGATCAATCTTGGCAGTATGAAAATTCGCCTGAAATAAATTTTTAGGATTAGTCTTTAAATCATCTTTGCCAATGCATAAAAGAGGAATTATTTTCGTTGAACTGTCTTTAGTACAATAACATATTAAAAAATAATCCCTGTTTGCAGAATCAAATACTTTTTCTTCTTTTTCAAATCTTATAATTTCAGTTGTAAGGTTCTTCTCATTATAAGAAATCTCTCTTTCGTTGAATATTAAAAATGGGATATACTTCAAGCCGCCAATATTATCAGTAGTAGCCCCGCTTGCGGATTTAAAATTATAAGGAAAAAATTCTTCTTTATATGCAATCGAAAAATCTATCCAACTTCTATCATCTTCTTCGGGTATTGCTATTTTCGCCTCTTTGCCTTCAAATATAAATGTATCTGGAAATTTTCTTATCCATTCTTTCTCGGTTTTTTTAGCATTTTCCCTCCCTTCGTAATGATCTTGACTTGAAATAATAGGAATTAGCTTAATTAATTCCTCTGATAATTTGATTCCAAATTCGCGATATTCTTTTATAGTCATAAATTATTATAAAAAATAACCTAATTCTTTATTATAAACTCTGTCTAAAACATTGTTTCAGTCGTAATCTTTTCAGATACTAAAGTTGCTTTAATATAATTTTATATTAATTTTTTTTCTTTGAAGCTGAATATTTTGGTTTTAGTGATAATGACATGATCTAAAACATCTATACCCATTATTTTACCGGCTTCAACAATTCTTTTAGTTATTTCCATATCGTCTTCGGATGGTTCTGGGTCTCCAGACGGATGGTTATGGACTAGGATTACAGAGGCAGCATTATGCTCGAGCGCTCCAGTAAAAATCTCTCGAGGATGTACTAAATTGGCATCTAGAGTACCAATGAATGTTGATTGTTTCTTCCAGACCATTTCGTTTCGAGCATTAAGATAGATAGTCATTAGGTGCTCACGAGTTCTATCTCTTAGATACACAGCTTGGGCAAGAACATCTTCGGTTGAACGAATTATTGGCAAAGTTTCGTCCCTTACTTTGAGAGCTCTTTTAATTAATTCTTGAGCGGCTAAAATTGTGCAGGCTTTCGCAGAATTTATCCCCTTAATCTTTATTAAATCTTCGTATCCCATGCTCAAAAATCGCTTTTTTGAATATTTTTGTAAAATTTGTTTTGCTAAATCTAAAACACTTTTACCCTCCCTGCCTGTGCGGAGTAAAATTGCCAAGAGCTCCTCGTCTTTCAGATTTTGAGAACCTTTCAAAATTAATTTCTCTCTTGGTCTATCTGTTTTTGGTAAATCTTTAATTTTCATAATCCCTTATTGCTTTAGTTTATAACAGAGAGAGCATTTTGTCATCCTTTTTCCCCTCTTTTTTAATCTTTTTTAATTTGTGGAAACAAAAACAGCTCTTGTGTTCTGACGCGAGACCCGTCCTCTTAATGAGGGCGGGTCTCAAAAAGGGGGAATCGGACGGGACGCGGGAAGAGGGATCAGGCGGGGCGTGAGGGGTGGGAAGGGCAAAAAGGAATTATCATTGATTACTGATAACTGATCATTGAAAAAGGAAGAAATTAATCATTAAAAAAATAAAAAACCCAACTTGCGGGCTGGTTTTTTTTGGAGAGAGGGTTAGAAATTATTCAATTTGTTATTTTTTAATTATTCACTTGACAAGAGGTGTCAATTTACTATACTAATAATACAGTATCGAGAAAAGGCGTCGACCGTTAGGACGATGGCCTTTTTTCTTTTATTGGTATATTTTTAGTTATCCACAGTTGACTTTTAATCTTTTTATATGATATACTACGAATGTAGGAGCAATCCTACTAATCACGCGGTCCCGCTTCGGCGGGATTTTCGCTTATATATGCCCTCTTATATGCCCTCTTGCCGGTATAAAACTTACCAAAATCTATATACTTATCTTTAATATTATGCAATTCTCCCGCGACCTTTCCGCGAACCCCGACGACCCCAATCTTTTTACCTTGTACTTTTAATCTTTCCAATGGCTCCAATAAATCAGAATCGCCTGAAAAAAGCAAAACCGCTGTTAATTTTTCGATGTCATCCAACATATCCATCGCAATCTCAACATCAAAATTACATTTCGGCTCCTCAATGGCAATCCCTGATTTTTGCAATTCATCTATTAATTCATAAATTTTATTTTTAACGCCTCCGTCAAATAATGTGAGCGTTTTGCGTTGAAAAAACATCCCCTCTTCAATGGTTTTAAAAATAAATTTCATCGATTTTGTTTTTAAAATAGCCCCTGTCTTTTTTATGCGATTATGAAAAGCTTCCGAATTCTTTAAATCTTTCTCGTTTTTTCCATAGTAAATTTTAACTTCTTTAATGTTCTGAAAAGTGAAAAGTTGGCTGATAGCATCTTCTATCCTAAACTTCCAGCCCAAGACATCCTGCCAATGGAACATATTAGTTAAATCCAAATACGCAAAGATTGATGTTTCTTTGTTAATCCAGTCCAAATAATCGCTCCTGACCATAAATTTATTTTTGATTTCTTGGGGAATATCCATAATCCTTAACTCTTTTTTTTATTTCTATCCTTTTTTATTCTTCTGTTTCTGATTTCCTTTAATTCTTCGGTGTTCTAAGCGAGAAGCAAGTCCCCATTGGCGTAAGGGGCCCTTGCTGAAAATTCCAAAAGCGTTTTTGCTTTTTTGAATAAATTTTGGGAAAGTTTTTTTCATATCTTTTTGTTATTTTACCTCTTTGATAAATTCAGGACAAGTTATTTTAAATCGTTCT
>JAHIEL010000008.1 GCA_018901715.1 Patescibacteria group bacterium | reverse complement strand
TTGAGATGTTAAGTGAGGCTCGCCATAGAGAATCACAGATTAAATCTTGGAAAAAACGAGCGATGATTGAAAAATTAATAAAACATTTTAAAATTTGATTCCGAGAATTTTCATGGGCCGTTAGCTTAGTTTGGTAGAGCGCCTCGTTTGCAACGAGGAGGTCGCCAGTTCGAATCTGGCACGGTCCACAAGCTAAAATAATATGTAATATGTTATTGATTAAATCCGCCTCAAAAAAAGATTATATAGAAATTGAAAGTTTTTTTCAACACTATAAAATTAATGAGTTAATCAAAAACAGATTAAATTTTAATACTATTATTGCCCAAGAGGATAACAAAATAGTTGGATTAATTCAATGGATAGTCAAAGAAGATCCGAATCAAGGAGTGGTTGAATTAGAAGAGCTATTTGTTAATCCTGATTTTAGAAGTCAAGGAATCGGGAAAAAGCTTGTTGAAAAAGTTTTAGAAATAATAAAAACATTTTATATTGACAATAATCTTACATTAAGAAAAGTGATTCTTTATGTGAAAGAAGATAACAAGCAAGCAAGAGCAATTTATGAAAAGTTTGGATTCAAAGAAAATTCAAATATTGGTTATTTATTTTCAAACGATTCCAAGGATTTGCTCTATGTTTTGAATATTTGAGCAGGGGAAGTCCGACTTCCCCGAGTTCAATCCAGTAATTGAAATAAATTAATATGAAATTGATTAAAGAAGACAATAAAGAGTGGCTTGATAAAAAAGGTTATAGTAAAAAAATATTTTTAAATGATAAGGATTTAAATTATCCGGGAGCTCTTGTTCAATTAATAAAAATTAAACCAGGAGAAACTGCAGAAATTCACCATCATAAAAAACAGATAGAGATATTCTATTTTCTGAATGAGAATGGTTATTTTATTGTAAATGAAAAAAAAATTGATTTAAAAATAGGCGATGTTTTAGTAATTTAACCTAATGATAAGCATTCCACTATTAACAATTCTAAAGAAGATTTTTTGTATGTAGTATTCAAGTTGAACTACGATAAAGATGATTTTTATTGGGGATAAATTTTAAGGCACTAGGTTGAATCTCGTACCGAATCTCAAATCAATATGAAATTAGATGTGTAGGTGTTTGACATCTACATTATAGAAAGCCTTGACAAAATAGATATTTATTGATAACAATAATGTCAAAAGTTCTTTTCTAAAAGGGGGCAATATTGAATAGCAAGGCCTGTATAACTCCAGGATGTAGTCGTTCTGTGATTGCTCGTAACATGTGCTCGGCTTGTTACCAACGATGGTACCGAAAGAAACATCTTGCCGAAGCGTGCGCTTATAGCAGGAAGTATTACGAGCTACACTCGGAAAAAATCAGAGAGCAATCAAGGAAACTCCGTGAACAGAACCTAGAGAGATATCGCGGTTACGATAGGAAATCCTACAAACTACATTCAGAAGAAATCAGAGAACGATCGAGGAAAGATCGTAAGCAAAACCCAGCAAAATATCAAAGATACTATGATAGGCGGCGCAAAGCACACCCAGGAAGAGCTTATTTGTATAGTCAGAAATGGCGCAAGCAAAATCCTGACTTGAGAAATGCTCAACGGAGAAGAAACTATCAAAGGGGTGCTCGGCATGCGATAAACGGCGGTCAATCATATGATGATTTTGATAATCAGATGATTCTCGATAAAACAATCGTTGATGATCCGGGAGGAATTCTTAAAGAGGATGTTTCTGATCGTGAGTTGGCCAGGTTTCTTGGACGAACTGTTGCGGCCATTCAAGTCCAGAGACATAAACTCAAGAACTATGAGGCCTAGTTTATCAAGAACCATGAGGCCTAGTCTATACTAGGCCTTTTCTTTTTGGCTCAATGTTGTATATCAAAGAAGGGTCAGTGGAAGTCGGACTTCCACCGAGTTTAGTCTCTATGGTTTAATATTATTTACTACGCAAAAAATCGTTTAAAAAACGATTTTTTGTTATAATGATGATATGATAAACTATAATGGAGTATAGATGGTGTAGATGTCAAACATCTACATCAATAATATAAAATGAAAAAAATATCTATTAAGATAAATAATAAGAAGTTGCTAGTTGAGCAGGGCAAGATGATTTTAGAAATTGCTTTAGAAAATGGAATTGATATTCCATCGCTTTGTTATCATCCTGATGTTGAGACAAAAAATCATTGCGAAATGTGTTTGATTAAAATAAAGGGAGAAGATGAATTAAAGCGGGCGTGTGATACTCGGGCAGAATCTGGAATGGAGATTTTGACAGAGTCGCTTGAGATTGAAGAGCAGAGAATGAAAAATCTTGATTCAATTTTAGAAAAACATTTTTTAGAATGCGATGACTGCGTTTGGTTTCAGCATTGCAAACTTTTAGAATTGGTTAATAAATTTAAAGGCAAACCAATCAATAAAAAGCCCAAAGACACAGAGGTTTTTCAGTCCGGCTCAATCGTGTTTGACCAGACAAAATGTACTGGTTGCGGACACTGTACTAAAGTTTGCCCGACTGATTTTTTAGAACTTGATTTTAGAAGTAAGCTTAAGTTGTCCGAAGATAAGGCGATTGATTGTATAAATTGCGGACAATGCATTGTGCATTGTCCTGTTGGTGCGATTGAGGGTATAGGCGAGTTTGAGCAATTAGAGAATTTTTTCCAAGATAAAGACAAAATTACAGTAGCCCAATTTGCTCCATCAATAAGAACAAGTATTGGAGAAGAGTTTGGAATGAAGCCAGGCGAGATTATGACTGGCAAAGTTGTTGCCGGACTTAGAAAGCTTGGTTTTGACTATGTTTTTGACACGGCTTCTGCAGCTGACTTTACAACAATGGAAGAATCAGACGAGCTAATTAAAAGATTATCTGATAATAAAAGATTACCAGCAATGTCTTCTTGCTGTCCTGCCTGGGTAAAGTTTTTAGAGTTTTATTATCCAGAGTTTATTGAAAATTTATGCACTTCACGTTCACCGCAGACAATCATGGGCGGAATTATTAAGAATTATTGGGCAGAGAAAAACAATATTGAGCCAAAGAATATTTTTATGGTTTCTATTATGCCTTGCACGGCAAAGAAATTTGAAATTAAAAGAAAAGAATTAAAAATAGATGGGATTGATCCTGTTGATAGTGTTTTAACAACTCGAGAACTGGTTAGATTGTTAAAGAAAAATAATATTGATTTAAAAATAATAAAGCCGGAATTAGCTGATAAACCATTAGGTCAGCCATCAGGAGCTGGAGTTATTTATGGTTCAAGCGGGGGAGTATTTGAATCAGCTCTTCGCACTGCTTATTTCAAAATGACTGACAAGGATTTGCCTGAAAATGCAGTCAAGGAAATTCGTGGAATAAATGGGATAAAGAAAAAGGAAATAAAAATAGGCGAACGCTTAATAAGGGTTTGCGTGGTTAGCGGGATTAAGAACGCTAAAAAGGTCTTGGAAGAACTAAAAGAAGATCCGAAAAAGTATGACGCAGTGGAAGTTATGGCTTGTCCTGGTGGTTGTGTAGGAGGCGGAGGACAGTCATTACCAGTGAGCAAAGCAATAATCCAGAAACGAGCAGATTCGCTTTATGCTATTGATAAGAAGAAGACGATAAGACGGGCGCATGAAAATACAGCAGTTAAGAGTTTATATAAAGATTTTTTTACTGATAAAAAAATAAGAGAAAAGATTCTTCATACTCATTTTGCTCTTCGCGCAAAAACAAAAATTGAAAAATTAAAAAACTCAAGAGAGAATAAAGAAATATGAATAATATAAAAATTTTAGCAATTGATAGAGCAAAAATTAATATTCTAATTCAGTTTATTGTCTTAACAGGCATAGCGGTCATTGCTCCGCTAATTGGCCAGCAAGCAATCACTGGCCCAATCGTCAATGCCACTCTTTTCATTGCAACAGCGTTTTTGGGTGTCAGGGCTGGGATTCTAGTCGGCTTATTGCCCAGCATAATCGCTTTATCTGTCGGGCTTTTGCCAGCAGTTCTTGCGCCAATGCTTGTTTTTATTATGACTGGAAATGCGATTTTAGTTATAGTTTTTGATTTTTTAAGAAACAAAAATTATTGGCTTGGGGTTGTGGTTGCCAGCGTTTTAAAGTTTATTTTCCTTTTTGCCTCGAGTTCAATAGTGGTTAACTTAATAATAAAAACAGAACTTGCTTCCCGCGTGGCAGGAATAATGTCTTTTCCCCAGCTTTTTACAGCGCTCGCCGGAGGCGCGCTTGCCTATTTGGTTATAAAGGCCGGAAGATAATCAAAAATTTGGTTTTATTTATCAAATAAGTTATCCACAAGCAGGTTTTTTTACTTTGAGGTAAAATAACATAATAAAAACAGAACCAAAGGTCGCAAAATAATCTAATTTAGAAATAAAATTATGACTGATTGGACTTTAGCTACACAAGGCCTCCAGGAATTTTGGCAGGGCTTTGCAATTTTTGTCCCACAACTTATCTTAGCGTTAATCGTGTTTTTGGTTGGTTGGATTATAGCTGCTGGAATTGGGAAAATTATTCAAGAGATTTTAAAGAGGGCACAGTTAGACAAACTTACCAAAATGAAGAAGTGGGGAAAGTCGTTTGAAAAAGCAGATTTTGATTTTGCTCCATCTGAATTCATTGGCGGAATTTGCAAATGGATTCTTTTGATAGTTGTCTTATCAATCTCTGTTGAAATATTGGGATTAAGCCAATTCAGCACTTTCCTAAATAGCATAGTGATATGGTTGCCTAATCTTTTGGCAGCAATATTGATATTTGTGGCAGTTGCCATTATCGCAGGATTTGCAGAAAAGCTTGTAAGAGCGAGTATCCATGGCACTAATGTTGGCTATGGTAAAGTAGCAGGAGTTATCACTAGATGGGCTATTTGGCTTTTTGGAATTGCAGCCATTTTAATTCAGTTAGGCATTGCTAGCAGTTTGATTCTCGTTATATTCCAGGGCTTAATTTATCTCATTACCATTGCCGGAGGTTTGGCATTTGGTTTAGGCGGGAAGGAAGTTGCCGCAGATATTCTTAAAGATTTAAGAAGTAAGTTTTCTGAATAATTAATTTTATTGTCAAGGCCTTGACAAGTAATTTTAGTTTGTTAGAATCAACAATAGATATGATAGGTTTATTGCAATCAAGATTATCAGACAAAAGAAGCGGCTAAGGCCAATCATTTTGGTTCTTGGAAAACCGCTTCAAAAGAGCGGTTTTCTAATACTTTGAAAGTTTGAGAGAAAGATTGTCTAGGGAAGTCCTTTAAAAACTAAATAACAAATTGAAGAAATTAGAAAGGAAATCGAGGTGATAAATTAATACAATTACAAGCAGATGGTGGATGCCTTGGGACCGGTAGGCGACGAAAGACGTGGCGTGGCTGCGAAAAGCTTCGGTGAGGTGCCTAGCAACCTTTGACCCGGAGATTTCTGAATGGGGCAACCCAATTGTGGTAATACACAATTACCCGTTTTATAACGGGAGTGATACCTGGGGAAGTAAAACATTTCAGTACCCAGAGGAAAAGAAAAAAATGTTGCTTTTGCAACAACATTCCTTTAGTAGCGGCGAGCGAAAAAGGAAATAGCCCAAACCAAATGTCTAGTTTACTATACATTCGGGGTTGTAGGGAAATTTCGTCAGCCCCGCTCTTTCTAGATTTCGAAAACCGTTTTTCTACTTATTTAATAACAGTGGACAATAAAGGCGGTGGAGATTCGAGATTTAGAAAGAGCTGGGGCTGAGAGAGTTTACAAAGTAAATTGTTAGCAAAATGCCCTGGAAAGGGTAGCCAAAGAAGGTGATAGCCCTGTACGCGAAAACGATTTACACTCTTTGAGGTTTTTCCTAAGTACCGTCGGACACGATAACCTGGCGGGAAACGAGCTGAACTATCAGCTAAGGCTAAATACTAACCGGTCACCGATAGTGAACCAGTACCGTGAGGGAAAGGTGAAAAGTAGCCCGTTGAGGGCGGTGAAATAGTACCTGAAACCATCATGCTTACAATGAGTCAGAGTCCCGATTACGCTTGCGTAATCGTGGATGATGGCGTGCTTTTTGCAGAACGAGCCAACGACTTTAGGTGTACAGCCAGTCTAAGCTCTTTTGGAGCTGAGGCGTAGCGAAAGCGAGTGTTAAAGCGCGTTTAGCTGTATGTCTAAGACCCGAAGCCAGGCGATCTTACCTTGGGCAGGATGAATTTGAACGAAAGTTCAAAGGAGGTCCGAACCCGTAGGTCGTGCAATTCCTTGGGATGACCTGAGGTAAGCAGTGAAAAGCTAATCGAGCCTGGTAATAGCTGGTTCTCCTCGAAATAGTTTTAGGACTAGCCCTTCATTTATGTTTTGGGGGTAGAGCTCTGAATGGGATTTCTTGGTTCGTCCGGATATCCCAATCAAACTTCAAATACCAAAACTCTTTGTGAAGGAGTCAGACCGTGGGGGCTAAGCTCCATGGTCAAAAGGGAAACAGCCCAGATCCTCATCTAAGGTCCCTAAATTTTCCACGCAAGTGGACCGTAGTTCTTTTTTATTAAAGAACTGTGGGAGCTAAGTGTTAAAAAGGAGGTGAAATTCTTTAGACAGCTAGGAGGTTAGCTTAGAAGCAGCTACCCTTTAAAGAGTGCGTAATAGCTCACTAGTCAAAGGATTTCGCGCCGAAGATTTAGCGGGGCTAAGCTCAGTACCGAAGATAGGGAGCCTTGTGTTTTACACAAGGTTGGTAGAGGAGCGTTTTCTTGACAATGAAGCCAAATCGTGAGGTTTGGTGGAGTCAAGAGAAGTGAGAATGTTGGCACGAGTAACCACAATCCCGATTGAATATCGGGACACCGAAAGCCCAAGGGTTCCTTGGCAATGACAATCAGCCAAGGGTTAGGCGGGCCTAAGGGGAAGCCGAAAGGCGTACCCGATGGACAGCCGGTTAATATTCCGGCCCCGCGATGTTTTTTCAATGGAGTGCGGAATTTAGTAGGTAAGGCGAGTTATTGGATTCGCGTTGCTAACTTAAGCTTTTGCAAGAGTTAGCAGGAAGCCCGTTTTTGACGGGTGAACTTTACTGAGCAAGTTTCCAAGAAAAGTTCCAAAGAGCTAAGAACATTGCGTCCGTACCAAAAACCGAAACAGGTGGGCAAGCATAAATGTGCTAAGGTGAACGAGTGAAACCTTGTTAAGGAATTCGGCAAACAAGTGGTCGTAACTTCGGAATAAGACCCACCCCGTTTTTGACGGGGTCGCAGCAACCGTTTCCCTGGCGACTGTTTATCAAAAACACAAGTCCCTGCTCAACTCGTAAGAGGATGTATAGGGGCTGAGGCCTGACCAGTGCTGGAAGGTTAACTTCGGCGGTGTATTCTATTTATAGGATATGCTAACTGAACGAAGCCCCAGTAAACGTCGGCGATAACTATAATCGTCCAAAGGTAGCGTAATCCCTTGCCAGGTAATTTCTGGCCCGCATGAATGGCTTAACGGCTGGGGAGCTGTCTCAACAAGGTGCTCGGTGAAAATGCAGTACCGGTGAAGATGCCGGTTACCTGCGGTTAGACGGAAAGACCCCGGGAGCTTTACTATAGCTAGATATTGAGCTCTGATTTTGGATGCAGAGAATAGTGGGGAGGCTTTGAAGCTTTGTTTTCGGACAGAGTGGAGCCGTCAGTGGAATACCCATCTTTTAAAATTTTAGTTCTAACCCCGCCATAGGCGAGAGACAGTGTCTGGTGGGTAGTTTAAGTGGGGCGCTTGCCTCCTAAAAAGTAGCGGAGGCGTTTAAAGGTCAGCTAGCTCCGGATGGAAATCGGAGTGGTCGCGTAAAGGCACAAGCTGGCTTTACTGCAAGGCGGATATGCCGCGCAGTTGCGAAAGCAGAACTTAGTGAACCGACCTTGGTTCATAGAACCGAGGAAGATTATCAAATAAAAGTTACCCCGGGGATAACAGGTTAGTAGGGCCCGCGAGTCCATATCTACGGCCCTGTTCGACACCTCGATGTCGGCTCATCACATCCTGGAGCTGGAGAAAACAACAATACCTTCTCTCCTTTGTAGAAATACAAAGGTAATAAACAAGCCCAAAACGGGGAAGGCCTTCGTTGGGATTTTGCTATTTCGCAGGTCCCAAGTATAATAAAATAATGAAGGTTAATCCCGTGAGAAAAATATTTTCTGAAGTTAATAGAGCTTATTTAGCAGGACTGTTAGACGGCGATGGAGCTATTATGGCGATCATCGAATGTCATGCAGGAAAAAAGTTTGGTTTTCGAGTTAGAGTTTTGCTAAAAATTAGTCAGAAAGATAGGAAAATTCTTGATTGGTGTAGGAAAGTTACACAATTAGGAATCGTCAGTGAAAATCGTAACCAATACGATTGGAGATTGAGAGATCAGAAAGAAATAGCAAAACTATTGGAAGCCATATATCCGTATTTGAAAGTTAAGAAAAAACAGGCAGAATTAGCTAGAAAGATTTTACATTTTGAGATTAAAACTTTCGCTGATTTGCAAAAAAAGGCTCAATTGGCAGATACATTGGCACTATTAAATGTTCGTTCTAAAGGTAGACGAACGAATTTTGCAACAATGATCCAAGAAAATATTTCTCCTAACGACTGATTCTTGTTTTTACAAGATGAGATAGGCCCGTATAAAGGTCTATCATACGGTTTGCGCCTAAGTTTCAATTGGTGACAATTGAAATAAGGCGAAGGGATAGTCTTACCCCATAAGTAATTATGGAAGGTTGAGGTTCCAAGGGTTTGGCTGTTCGCCAATTAAAGTGGTACGCGAGCTGGGTTCAGACCGTCAATTCGGCGGCTTTAAGCAATAATGCTTAATGTTAAAAACTGACTAATATCGGTGAAATCCTTGCATTACAACCTGTCGTATGCTAGGATAATACCGAGGGAAGTCGTAATCTAAATTTTTGAAACTTTCTACTGTAAATAAAGCATATATAGCAGGATTTCTCGACGGAGATGGGAGTATCTATGTAAGATTAAAGCCTAACATGGATTATAAATTTTGTTTTCAGATATCTCCATCTGTAGTGTTTTATCAATCAAATAAAGAAAAAAAACATTTGGTTGAACTCCAAAAATTAATCAAAAAAGGATATCTTCGAGAGAGAAAAGATGGCATAGTTGAGTATATTATTGGAGATATGGACAGCATATCGGAATTGCTTAAAAATATAATGCCTTATTTACGAATAAAGAATAAACAAGCAAAATTAATGATGGAAATTTTAGTCAAGAAAAAGAAAGTGAAAAGCGGAAGAGATTTTTTATCCTTGGCTAAGATAATTGATAAGTTTAAAGAGCTTAATTATTCTAAGAAAAGAATTCAGAATTCTAAGGAAGTAGAAAAAGTTTTAAAAAAAGAAGGATTATTGACCCCGTAGAGACTTGCTGAGAATTTCAGCGGATAGAGGCATATAAACCTCTATAATACGTCGGTCCCCCCTATTTTGAAAGAGGGGGTGGTGATATAGTCCATACTTCTGGTAACAGGAGATTGAATATGCGTAAGACAGGTTGGTCCCTATCTACCGTAGGCGTTGAGGATTGAGGGAAGTTGCAGATAGTACGAGAGGACCTTTGTGAACTAACCTCTGGTGTACCAGTTGTCCTGCCAAGGGCATGGCTGGGTAGCTAAGTTAGGCAGGGATAACCGCTGAAAGCATATAAGCGGGAAGCCCATCCCAAGATTAATCCTTATAGATTGGTTGGAGACCACAACCTTGATAGGCCTCAAATGTAAGCTCCGCAAGGAGTTTAGTTGAGAGGTACTAATAAATCATTTTTAGTTTTATCCTTGATTTCCTTTCTAAGTTCTTCAATTAAATTAAGCGTAGTTATTGTAAGGGGGCTATACTGGACTTGCTCCACCTGATCCCATCTCGAACTCAGTAGTGAAATAGTCCGAGGCCGATGATAGTGGTTTTACCGCGAAAGTAGGTAGCCCCCCTACAATGCCTATGCTTTTTTTATTCTAAATTTTTCTAAAAAATCTGCCCAGAATACTTCTCGGCAGATTTTCTTTCCTTTTTTAATGATCAGTGATTAGTGATAATTTATTTATGCTTTTTTTTGTTTGAAAACTCTGATAGAATAGCTTAAGCATCTATGATCAGAAAAAAAGATAAAAACAGAATAATTCTCTTTTTCATAATTTTATTGATTACTATTCTAGTTCTTGTTTTTCAAGTATCTATTAGGTCGTTTTTCTATACTATAAGCGAGCCAGTCCAGCAATGGCTTTGGCAAAAAGGCAAAAATAGCTCTGATTTTCTTGACGGGCTTTTTTCTTTTTCTACGCTCACAAAAGAAAACCAATTTCTAAAAGAAGAAAACAAAGAGCTTTTATCAAAAATTGTTGACTTAGAAGATTTAAGACAAGAGAATGAGGAATTAAGAATTGCTTTAGATCTTGGCTTAGCAGATGATTATGAGTTTATAGAAACGCGTGTTTTTTCAATAAACCTTGAGCAAGATTTTATTTTAGTAAATAAAGGCAAACAAGATGGCGTTGAAAAAGGAATGGCGATTATTGATTTTCATAATGTTTTAATAGGCAGGGTTGAAGAGGTTTACGCTAATCAATCTAAAGTTTTTTTGGTAAGCAATAATAATATAAAGTTTAGCATTGAAATAGAGGGCGAAAAAATTAATGGCTTGGCTAAGGGAAATGGAAACGGCGAAATGTTTCTTGATTTAGTGCCAAAAGAGGAAGAGTTGATTCGTGGCGCTCTAATTACCACAGCCGGGCTTGAAGCGGATTTTCCGCAAGGGCTTTTAGTGGGGAGGATAGGAGATATTGAAAAAACCGATTTAGCGCCGTTTCAGAAAGCAAACATTGAATTGCTTTCTGATGTAAGAAAGCAAAATAATTTATTAATTATTTTAGCGCAATGAAATTATCCAAAGCAGTATTTTTATTTTTCTTGTTTTATGTTCTGACTCTTATCCAGACAAGTTTTTTAATTCATTATTCGTGGCGCGGGACTGGGATTAATCTTGTTTTACTTGTTTTCATTATTTTTTTGTTTAATCATAAAAAGGATATCAAAGAAGGAGTGCTTTTAGCGGTTATGGCTGGATTTTTTCTTGATATTTTTTCTTCATATTTTTTCGGACTTTTTATTTTATTTTTCATAATTTTATTTTTTCTTATAAGCCAGATTAGAAAACGAATTTTAGCTAATAACTTATGGGGATATTTGTTAGTTTTATTTTCTATAATTATTATCTATTATTTTTTCTTTTTTCTGATTAGTCGTAGTTTTAATTTCTTTGATGTTATTTATAATTTTTTAGTAGGCATAGTAATATATTTTATTTTAAAAATCTTTTATGCTTTTAAACAAGGATTTTAAAAATAGAAAAATAAGAAGAACTGGGAATGAGATACAGCCCGAAGAAATACTTTGGGATACTTTGGCTAAGAAAAAAGAAGATATTTTTGGGAAAAAGATGGAAATACCTATTAGGCGTTGGCCATTAAAATTGCTTTTTGCTCTTTTTTCTATTTTAATTGTTTGCGTGAGTATTAGAATTTTTATATTTCAGGTTTTTGAATTTGAAAAATATTCTGTTTTAGCTGAGAGAAACAAATTTGTAAGCACGCAATTAAAATCAGAACGGGGAGTAATTTACGACAAAAATTTGAATCAATTAGTTTTTAATAAACCAGCATTTAATTTGATATTTAATAAATACGAATCCATAGAACAAGGATTTGATGAAAGATTAAATAAATTAAAATGGATTTTAGGAACAACCGAAGACCAGCTTAGGGAGAAAGTAAGCAGCAACACATTGATAGCTGAAAATCTTAGTTATGAGCAATTAATTTTGTTTGAATCCTTTTCTGATGAGTTCCCTGGTTTTTATATTGAAAATGCTAGTGTGCGGGAATATCAGACAGGGCCTATTTTTTCACACATTATCGGATATCATCGGAAAACAAGCCAGGACGCTGGGCTTGAGGCATTTTATAATGAAGAGTTAAGCTCAAAACCAGGCGAAATAAGGTATGAGAGAAATATTTACGGAGAGATTATCGGACAAGAATTAATAAGAGAACCCGGAAGCGGAGACAGTTTAGTGCTTTGGCTTGATTCAAAACTTCAAGAAAAATTATATAATGTATTTTTAGAGGAATTAAGCGCAGTAGGTGTTAAAAAAGCAAGCGCTATTGCTATTGACCCAAAAACAGGTGGCGTTTTAGCAATGGTGAGTTTCCCTAGTTATGATAACAATCTTTTTACCCAAGGAATAAGTCAGGAGGATTGGGATAAGCTTTCCAATGATAAGAATATGCCATTTTTAAATAGAGTGATTGCAGGACGATATCCAACTGGTTCAATCATTAAGCCGTTGATGGCTTCTGCCGCTTTAAACGAAGGAGTAATAACTGAAAAAACCACGATTAATTGTTCTGGAGAAATAGTAATTGAAAATCCTTGGTTTGAAGATCAGCCATGGACTTTTAAGGACTTTAGAACTCACGGACTAACTAATGTTGAAAAAGCAATAGCAGAATCCTGTAATGTTTTCTTTTATACTATTGGCGGAGGGTATAAAAATTTTAAAGGTATGGGCCCTGATTCAATGATTGAGTATTTGACTGAATTTGGCTGGGATTCTAAATTGGGAATTGATTTGCCAGGAGAGATTAGTGGTTTTATACCGAACAAAGAATGGAAAAAAGAGAAATTTTCTTCGCCTGATAATTTATGGATGCCCGGAGATACATATAATCTTTCCATTGGTCAGGGCTATTTATCTGTAACTCCGCTTGAAGTGGCAAGTGCTTTTGTTTCACTTGTTAATGGAGGCAAATTATTAAAGCCACAATTAGTAAAGCAAGTGATTGATAAAGACAAAAATGTCATTACAGAGTTTCAGCCAGAGGTTTTAAGCGAGGGTTTTATTGATGCTCAAAATTTAGAAATTGTTAAAAAGGGTATGAAGGGGACGGTTGATTATGGTTCAGCCGTGGTTTTAAATTCTTTGCCTGTTCAGGCAGGAGCAAAAACAGGAACTGCGGAAATTGGGAAAGATGAATATTTTCATTCTTGGCTCACAGTTTTTGCACCTTACGATGACCCGGAAATCGTGATAACATTAATGGTAGAAAGCGCGTATGGAATGCATAAAGCAGTCGCTCCTACTGCTTTACGAGTTTTAGATTGGTATTTTGGCGGAGAAGAAATTCCTGCGGACGAGGATTTATTGAACTAAGCGTATAGATGTTTGAGAAATTTGATGGGTCGCACCGGTCAAGGATTTTGGAAACCTGGTTTCCATTTGCAATTAACATCTACAATTTAGAATTAAATAATTAATCATTAAAATAATAATATTATGCCTGATAAAAAACATTATCCATTAATAAGAACAATTTATCTTTATATTTTTGCTTTGCTTGGTTTAGTTTTAGTAACCATAGGAGCTGTAAATTTTCTGAATATGGGTTTAAAGGCCTTTGTGTTTACCAAAGCTGATCAGAATATGGAGATTAATTTTGAAAGACCAATAAGCTCTCCATTACCCGTGGAAAAGATGGAAGAATTTGGCGAGGGGAGCGAGTTAAGCGAAGAAGAGCTTGCATTAGTGCAGGATTGGCTGGAAGAATACAAAATCTGGCAAACAGAATCAGGAAAAATAAATTATCTTGTGAGTGACAGACATAGATCTGCCTCTATAAATTTATCTTTGATTTTAATTGGTATTCCTTTATATCTTTATTATTGGGCTACTATTAAGCGCGAAATGAAAAAAGAAAAAACAGTATAGTATTCCGAACCCCACAGTCCGAGACCCGTTCTCGCCCCGAGAACGGGTCTCAAGTTTTGGAAACCTGGTTTCCATTTTTTCTTGCAATTTGATTTGCTCTTTTTTAGAAAATCGTTTAAAATTGCATAACATGGTTCAACTTGCAGAAATTAAAAAAGCTCGCAAAGAAAAGCTTGATTTATTGAAAAAATCAGGCATTAATCCCTATCCTTTAGAAACAAAAAGGACTTATTTGGTATCTAGGGCATTAAAAGATTTTTCAAAATTAGAAAAATCTAAAAAAGAGGTTATTATAGCTGGCCGTTTGCGTTCTTTCAGAATTCATGGAGGTGCTTCGTTTGCAGAAGTTGAAGATGGGACAGAAAAAATACAAATTTTTTTCAAAAAAGACCATTTAGGACCAAAGAGATATGAATGGTTTTTAAAATACTTAGATATAGGCGATTTTATTGAAGCAAGAGGCGAACTTTTTAAAACAAAAAGAAAAGAAAAAACTCTACTTATTACAGACGCCAAAATACTGGCTAAGTCAATGCTTCCTCTGCCAGAGAAATGGCATGGCTTAAAAGATGTGGAAGAAAGATTTAGAAAGAGATATTTGGACCTGATAATGAACAAAGAGGCAAAAGAAAAATTTTTGATTCGTTTTCAGATTATTCAGGAATTAAGGAATTTTCTTATTTCTAATGATTTTTTAGAAACAGAAACTCCTATTTTACAAACAATTTATGGGGGAGCTAAAGCAGAACCATTCAAAACTCATTTTAATGCCTTGGATTTAGATGTATATTTAAGAATTGCTACGGAAATACATTTAAAAGAGCTTATAGTCGGTGGTTTTGAAAGAGTATTTGAAATAGGAAGAATATTTCGGAATGAGGGCATTGATAAGCATCATAATCCTGAATTTACTTCTTTAGAATTTTATTGGGCTTATGCAGATTACAAGGACTTAATGAAGTTTTGCGAGCAAATGATTGCCTTTATTTTAAAGAAGGTATTCGGAAAATTAGAAATAGAATATGAAGGCGAAAAGATTAATTTCAAAGGTCCCTTTAAAAGAGTAGAATTTTATGAATTGCTAAGGAAAGACGCAGACATTGATTTGGAAAATATTCATTCAGATAAACTCGCAGAAAAAGCCAAGAAAATGGGAATTAAAATTGAGCCGGGCGAGGGAACAGCAGAAATAGCAGACAGGATTTACAAAAAGTATTCAAGAGATAAAATTATTCAACCGACATTTATTATACATTATCCTGTTGGAGCATTTCCTTTGGCAAAACCACATCCAACTCTTGAAGGCCGACTGGCTAATTTTCAATTAGTAGCAGGTGGAGTAGAATTAGTAAATGCTTTTTCCGAATTAAATGACCCTATTGAACAGAGAGAGATATTTAAAGAGCAGGAAAAAATGTATAAACAGGGATACAAAGAAGCGCAAAGAACTGATGAAAACTTTTTACAGGCATTAGAACACGGAATGCCACCTACTGCTGGTTTTGGTATGGGCTTGGATAGATTAGTCGCACTCTTAACTGATTCCCATTCTCTACGCGAAGTTATATTATTTCCAACAATGAGACCAAAGAATTAACCCCCACCTCTTTCCTCCCCCTTGGAAAAGAAAAGAAACACCCACCTCTTTCCTCCCCCTTGGAAAGGGGGAGGATTAAGGAGGGGGATAAATAAAATATTATGATTGATATAAATTTATTAAGAGAAAATTCGGATTTAGTGAAAACTGCTCTTGCAAAAAGAGAAGTTGATTTGGATATTGATAAAATTTCTACCTTAGATAAGAGCAAAAGAGAACTCTTGCAAATTGTAGAGGGCCTAAGAGCTGAAAAAAATAAATTATCTTCTGGAAAAATAGAAGACATTAAAAAAGCTAGAGAAGTTAAAAACCAGCTGAAAATAAAAGAACAGGAGCTTGGAATAGCAGAAGAGGAGTTTAATAAATTATTTTCTTTAATTCCGAATATCCCTTTAGACGATGTGCCAGAGAAAGAATTTGAAATAATAAGGCAATATGGCAAGCCAACTGACTTTGGCTTTAAAGTAAAAAATCATTTGGAAATAGGGGAGAATTTAGATTTAATTGATGCAGAAAGAGCTGCAAAGATTTCTGGCTCAAGGTTCGGGATTTTAAAAAATCAAGCTGTCTTGCTTGAATTTGCTTTAGCAAGATTTGCAATGGATAATATTTTAAAACAGGGATTTATTCCCGTTATTCCGCCCGTTCTTTTAAAAGAAGAGATGATGAGAAAAATGGGATATATTGATACAAAAGAGGACTTAGAAGAAAGATACTTTTTTGAGAAAGATAATTTGTTTTTAGCAGGAACTTCTGAACAGATGATAGGGCCAATGCACGCAGACGAAATTCTATCTGATTTACCAAAAAGATATTTATCTTTTTCTACCTGCTTTAGAGAAGAGGCAGGTTCCTATGGAAAAGATACTAAAGGAATTTTTAGAGTTCATCAGTTTGATAAATTAGAAATGTTTTCTTTTGCTAAAGCAGGCGACTCTAAAAAAGAGCTTGAGTTTTTATTAAATATACAAGAAGATTTAGTCAAGAAATTAAAACTTCCCTACAGAGTAGTGCATTTGCCAGCTAATGATATCGCAAGACCATCTGCTTCAACTTACGATATAGAAACATGGATTCCAAGCCAAGAAAAATATAGAGAAACTCACTCTGCTTCCAATTGCACTGATTTTCAAGCAAGACGATTGAATATAAAATATAAGGAGGGAAGTAAAGCTGATTTTGTCTATACTTTGAATGCCACTGCTTTTGCAATTGGCAGAATGATTATTGCTATTTTAGAAAATTACCAGCAAAAAGATGGAAGCGTAAAAATGCCAAAGGCCTTACACAAATATCTAGGATTTAAGGTTATCAGAAAATAGTTTATGGTAATATCCCGCTCAAATATCTTATTTTAAGATGACGCAGTCGATTTCCCCTGCGAGGAAATCGCTACTCGGCCCTCGGCCTCGCTCTTCCCGCCTACGGCGGAAAACCATGCCCGCTCGGCCTGCGGGATGCATCTTAAAACAAAATATTTTCGCTTGATATTATCAATGTTATATGGAAGAAAAATTTATCCAAGTTAATAATTTAAAAGTTTTTGTAAGAATTCAGGGACAGGGAAGTCCTTTTTTAATATTGCATGGCTGGGGAGCAAGCACGAAATCATGGATTAGAGTTCAGAAAGAATTAAGTGAGCGTTTTTTAGTAATTTGCCCTGACTTGCCTGGTTTTGGAAAAAGTGATTTGCCTGATTCTGCATGGGATATTGATGCTTATCTAAATTTTGTCATTGCCCTTGCTAAAGAGTTGGGCATAGAAAAGTTTTATCTTTTAGGGCATTCTTTTGGCGGGAGAATTGCTATTAAATTAGCTGAAAGCTTTCCAGAAAAATTAGAAAAACTTATTTTAATAGATGCCGCAGGAATCAAGCCAAAAGCGCCCAATTGGTTTATTTCTTTATTAAGCAAGTTTATGGGTATTTTTAAATTTGTGCCAGGTTTTAAAATTGGGCGAAGAGCATATTACAAACTTATATTAAGAAGCACTGATTATTTAAAAACCACAGGCATTATGAGAGAAGTTTTTAAAAAAATAATAGCAGAGGACTTAGTAGGTTGTCTTGAAAATATTAAAACAAAAACTCTTGTTATCTGGGGCAAAGAGGATAAGCTTACTCCTTTAAAAGATGGGCAATTAATGAATAAGAAAATTTCTAATTCTAAATTAGATATTCTTAATACTGGACATGTTCCTCACTTAGTAATGCCTGAGATAGTAGCTAAAAAGATAATTGATTTTATTTATGGAAAATGAAAATTCTAAAAATTGGAATCAGTTTGTAATAGAAAATAATGGGAGTTTTTTGCAGAGTTATGAATGGGCAGAGTTTCAGAAAAAGTGCGGAACAGAGGCCATTAGAATTAAAATAAATGGTTTGCAAGCGGTTTTAATAAAAGAAAAGTTTTCTTTTTATATCCCTTATGGTCCTGTTACTAAAGATAAAGAGGCCTTACCTCTTCTTTTTGCTCAAGCAAAAAAAGATTGTGCTTTTTTAAGAATAGAACCATATACTGATTTAGATTTTGATTTTAAACATTTTTCTGTAAAAAGAAGCCAACCGCAAAAAACTTTAATTTTAGATTTGAAAAAATCAGAACAAGAAATTTTAGATGGATTTCAAAAAACCGCAAGATATAATATAGGACTGGCGCAAAGAAAGGGAGTCAAGGTCTTAATTAAAGATGAATATAATCCAGAATTTTATAAAATTTTAAGCCGCACTGGGCAGAAAAATAATTTTAAGCTACACGAAGAATCGCATTATAAAAATTTATTTGATGTAAAAAGCAGGGATTTTGATGTTAAAATGTTTTTAGGAGAATATCAATCAAAGATAATTGCTGCCTTTATTATGGTTTTGTTTGGCAATAGAGCAACAGCGCTTCACGGCTCTTTTGATACTGATTATAAACAACTTAAGCCAGCAAATCTTTTAGTTTGGGAGAGAATAAAATATGCTAAAGAGAAAGGATGCGAGGTTTTTGATTTTTGGGGTATTGATGAAAAAAATGGCCTGGATTTACTGAATTCAAAAAAACTTTTGGAGGCAAAGAGATTGAATATCCTAAGGCAGTTGATATTGTTTTTAATCCTTTAAAGTATAAAGCATATCAAATTTTAAGAAAAATTTTATGACAAGCGAATTCATTTTTATTTTTCTCTTATTTATTTTTTGGTTCATTCATATCTCAAGAAGGGGACTATTTTTTGCTTATTTTTTTCAATTAAAAGAATATCGTATAGATAGATTTTTAGAAGAAGCTAAAAGAAAAAAAGAAATTATTTTTTCAAAATATTTCTTTTTAGGAATAGCCATGCTATTAATATCTCTATTATTTTTTAGCAACGAGAAAATAAGCAGATGGATTGCTACTTTTGTTTATTTATTCTTATGTCTTTATTCTCTATATTTTCTGTCTAAGAAAAAATGGCAATTTCCTAAGTTCACTAAAAAAATGATTCTTTGGTTAGGACTTATTTTTGTTTCCCAGATAGTCCTGTTTTTTGTTTTTCAATCAATTTTCTTTGTTTTAATTTTAGAAATTCTTTTCCCTTTATTTATCTATTTATCTTTAAAAATTGTTCAGTTTTTTGTATTTTTTACCAAGAAAAAAATTATTCAAAAAGCAAAAATTAAAAGAAAAGAATTCAAAAATTTAAAAGTAATTGGTATTACTGGTTCTTATGGCAAAACATCTATAAAGGAAATTCTTTATGAATTATTAAAAAGCAAATACAAGGTTGTAAAAACACAGAAACACACAAATACAGAAATAGGGGTAGCCAAGACAGTTTTAAATCTTGAGGATGCAGATATTTTTATCTGTGAAATGGGTGCTTACAAGAGAGGTGAAATAAAATCAATTTGTGATATTGTAAAGCCGGAAATAGGAATTTTAACAGGCATAAATGAGCAACACTTAGCTCTTTTCGGAAATCAGGAAAATATAATCAAAGGGAAATACGAATTAATAGAGAGTTTGCCAGAAAATGGCTTGGCAATTTTTAACGGAGAGAATAAATATTGTATTGAACTTTTTGAGAAAACTAATAAAAAGAAGTTAAAATATAATTTTGCAAAGGATATAGAGGTAGACAAATATGGCAGTAAGTTCGTGATAGATGGAGTCAAGTTTGAAATAAAACTTTTAGGAAAACATAATGTTCTAAATATATTAGGAGCTATAAAAATAGCTTTGGAATTAGGAATAAGTTTAGAAGAAAGCTCTAAAATATGTAATGGATTAGGCCAAGAATTAGGAGGAATGGTTTTGAAACAAGGGATTGATGGGTTGAATATAATTGATTCTAGTTATTCTTCTAATCCTGATGGCGTGATTTCTGCTTTAGAATATCTAAATTTATGGGAAGGCAAAAAAGCGATTATAATTCCGGGCTTAATAGAGCTGGGTTCTGCGTCTGCAGAAGTGCACAAGAGAATTGAAGAAAAGATTTTAAAGGTTTGCGATGTAGCAATAACTACCGCGAAAGGAGTTTTTGAAAAAATTGATTTTGTTTCAAGCCCTGAAGAAATTATTAAGAGATTGAGGCAGTTTTCAGAGCAAGACGATGTTGTTCTTTTAGAAGGAAGAATTCCGAGATCTTTAGAGGTTTTACTAAAAAGAATGACGCACCGCTCCGTGGAGCATGTGCGTCATTAGTGCCCTATATCAGGGTCTCCTTGTCAGGACCAGATAAGTGAAGTCGACATTTGCATTGTCGCTAGGCTCTGGGAAATTTTCGTGCCTGGCGATAGAGAGGATTTCAACCTGTTCCTGTGCTATGATGGCATCCAGACCTTTCTTAATAGCCGAGAGAACCGATGCCTCACTGTTAAACCATGAGATTTTCAGATCGTCGATATCAACCATCTGGATAGAGAATCCGGCGTGTTCTATAGCGGACATAATGCTTACCCCGCATCTTTCAGAACTCTGCCATAGAGTTATGAAATAAGGGATCATCATTTATCACCTCCATAGTAGACAATAATATGTTTTCTAAACTTAGTCAATCAATGATCAATAAAAAACCAATTTTTATATCGCTTTCGCCGAATGTAGAAAAAGATGATATATCTTTGAGTTTTAAATTGCTTTTTAATCCTTTTCAATGGAAAAAAGGAAAAGCAATTCAATTATTAGAAGAAAAGTTTAAGAGTTTTGGATATACTTTTTCTTTTAATAGCGGCAGGACTGCTTTGTTGGCAATTTTAAAGAGTTTGGGGCTAGAGAAAAATGATGAAATTTTAATTCAGGCATTTACTTGTAATGCTGCTGTTAATCCAATTTTTTGGGCAGGGCTTAAACCAGTTTTTGTTGATATTGAAAAAGAGACACTAAATATTAATCCGAGTGATTTAGAAAAAAAGATAAGCCCCAAAAGTAAGGCGATTATGGTCCAGCATACTTTTGGTAAGCCAGCTGAATTAGACAGGATTTTAGAGATTTGCGAAAAACATAACCTAATTTTAATAGAGGACTGCGCTCACGCCCTAGGTGCGGAATATAATGATAAGAATTGGCACCCCGCCCCTTCTGAAGAAGAGGCGGGGTCCTCAATCTCCCAACCTCGCTTCGCTCGGGGGAGGATTGGGACCTTCGGCAAGGCAGCTTTTTTCAGCTTGGGCAGGGATAAAATAATATCATCTGTTTATGGCGGAATGGCAGTAACTCAAGACAAGGTCTTGGCAGAGAAAATAAGAGAATTTCAAAAGCATTTAAAATTTCCAAATTTATTTTGGATTAAAAAACAACTTTTA
>JAHIEL010000076.1 GCA_018901715.1 Patescibacteria group bacterium | reverse complement strand
TATTTGGGCGATTGCCAATACAGGCAAAAAGACGATAATTTTATTAAACTTTTAAATGAGATAAGAAAAAATAAAGTTAGTCCTGCAAATAAAAAAATGTTACTTGGAAGAAAGGATAGCATGACCAAGAATTTTATTAAGCCAGCTAAGCTCTTAACTCATAATAATGATGTTAATGCAATTAATAGTTTTGAATTAGCCAAGATTAAGGGCAAACAGAAGAGTTATTCTATGACTTTTATTGGGCAGGAGAAACTTGTTAATAGTTTGAAAAATGGATGTTTGGCTCCAGAAAAATTAGTTTTAAAAAAGAAAGCTATTGTTATGTTTGTTAAGAATAATTTTGAGAAAGGATATGTAAACGGAACAATGGGAGAGGTTGTTGGATTCAATAAAGATAGTTACCCAATAATAGAAACTATTTCAGGGAACAGGATTACAGCGCGTCCTCTTAGCTGGGAATTAAAAGAAGACGAACATGAGTTAGCCAGGATTACTCAAATTCCTTTGAGATTGGCTTGGGCCATTACAATTCATAAATGCCAAGGCATGACATTAGATATGGCTGAAATTGATTTAAGCAGGGCGTTTGATTATGGAATGGGGTATGTTGCTCTTTCAAGGGTAAGGTCTTTTTCTGGGATAAAATTGTTAGGCATAAATGATCTATCTTTCCAAGTAAGCGAAGATGCTATTGAATTAGATAAATCTTTAAGAAAATTATCTAAAAAAACAGAAAAAAACTTAGAAAAAATGGGAATAAAGAAAAAAAGAGAAATTCAAGAGGACTTTGTATTAAAAAGCACAGACAAGAATCAACCTTACGACCACGAAAATAACGAGGAAGAGGATGATGAGGATCAGGACGAAGACCATAGAGTGGAATATATAGACATTGAAGAAATTCCTTTTTAATTGATTTTAAAGATGTTTGGAGGTTCAACCTCCGAATAATTAACTCGGGGAAGTCGGACTTCCCCGAGTTAAGCCAAGAATAAATAAAAATTTCAAGCTTGGGCTTGATTTTTTTTGTGAAATTCATAAACTAAAGAAGTAAGCGTAGAGAGCTTACTTTGTACTTTTACAGGCTTTTTCATAGCCAAATAGGAGGGCAGAACCGATGGAGATGCTAAAACAGCTTGCTTGGCCTCAAGGAAAGGCCAATTATGTTACCCTGCTCCGCATTGCGCTGGCCGTTCCTTTGTTTTATTTCATATTGAATGGCAATCTGGTGGGGACAATTTTGGTCTTTGCAGTCGCAGCGCTGACTGACGGTATTGACGGCTGGGTTGCCAGGAGAAACGGCATCATTTCAGACCTTGGTAAAGTGTTGGATCCTATCGCAGATAAGATCCTTATTGCTTCGGCATTCATATCCAGAATAGTATTTTTGGATTTCTGGCTATGGCGGATATTTATCCCAGTTTTGCTGGTAGAGCTGGCATTAGTCACTCTAGGAATAGCTGGTTTCTGTTATCGGGAGAAAATCGGACAAAAGCTAGGGTCAAACTGGTTTGGTAAGCTCAAGTTTGGAAGTCAGTGTCTTATTGCTTTCTTCCTGCTCGTCTTTCCCGCGTTCTGGTACCAAGGATGGAACTGGCTTACTCAAACCATTGTCAGTTTGACGATAGTGGCTGTCCTCTTAGGAGGATTAAGCATTTTAGGCCATGTCCGAAACCAAAAAGAGTTGATCCGAAAGGTTTTTTCAAGAAAATGAAAAAGCAGACAGTGATAGTCCTGGTTGCGCATAAGCATCCAGGACTATTTCTTTTTGGAAATAACATTAACTCGGGGAAGTCCGAATCGGGGGGAAGTCGGACTTCCCCCCGATTTAGAGTGTGTTGGCTATTGGATAAATTTTTCTTGAAGAATGTCTTGTAATTGGGTGTAGGGGATTAGAGAATAGAATTCGCCGGCCGCGTAAGCAGCTATTTGATAAGCGCCAAAATTGAAGACAATTCCTTGTGTGGTTATATTAAAATTCTGGAAGTTTTCTGCTTTTGGCTCTGTGCCTGATTGGAGAGTTGATTCTTCTGTATTCATATCTCTTTGAGCAAATTGGGATTTTAAATCAGCGCGCACTAATTCTGATAAACGGGCCAAATATTCTTGCTCTTCATTTTTAAATAAATCATTTAGCTCAATCTTTTTATTTGTTTGCAAGTCAAAACTTAACGAGTCATTATAGTTATTAGGATGCGCAGCACCAGCAAGATTTTCAGAGATTGTAAAATATATGCTTGCTAAATCATTATCCAGCGATTTAAGTTGATAGTTTATATATAAAGCGCTATAAGCTCCTTCTGGTATATAAACATCGCCCCACTCTTCAAGATTTTGTTTGAAAATAGAAACAAATTTTTCCATTTCTTCTTTAATAATCTGATTAATATCTGCAAAGCTTTTTCCATTTTTGATTTCAGGATAAATCACATCTATATGCCTTCGCCCATTACTGTCTTGTTCATAAATCGCCTGGTTAAGAGTATAAATTTCTGCATTTGGCTTAATAGATTGAGCTACTTCATTTATTTGCTCAACCATTTCTAAGTAGCGTTGGAAATCCGGTCCGTCTTGTTCAAAAGCTACATCTAAGGGTTGTGACAGGGTGAAAATTGATTCCATTGTCTGAGCAATAATTTCAGTGTTAGGCGTGCTAGTAATTGCGAAAATATTAGTAGAAGCAGGATATGCTCTAACAATCAAAAGCAGGGCTTGTGTGCTATTCTCTGCCAAATAATTAAAGATTGTAGATGGAATTTCCTCTTCTATTTTTGTTTCTACTGTATAATAATTTTCCCAAGTTTTGGGTAGAGAAAGAGTAAAGTTACTTTGCCCATCAGTATAAATTATGCTGTATTCTTCCATCCCATTTGTCTCATTATCTGTATCTTTATTTCCATTTTCATTGGATTGAAAAACAAAATAAGCGATTAATAACAAAGTAATCGCAATAATGATAGAAATTACGATTTTGATTATTTTAGACATATCTTTTATTTTAATAATACAATAATATATTAGCAAAAGGTTATTTATTATTCAAGAAAAATGTTGATAATTCTCATTGCTTGATTTGGGTTTTTGGAGTAAAGTATAGGATATGCGGAAAAGCACAATTATTTTAATTTTTCTGTTATTAGGCGTCCTGCTTTTTATTTTTACCCTAAAAAAGGTGGGAATTGAGGCCGTTAGAGACGCGGTTTTTATGTTTTCTTTTAGCCAGCTTGCGCTTCTTCTCTTGATGTTAGTATCTGCCTTTATCCTTATGGGTTCTTTCAGGTGGCGGATTATAATGAGAGGCATAGGAGTGCCAGTGCCAAAATTTTGGAAATTATTTTTAATTCGGTTAGTGGGCTTCAGCTTAAGCTATGTTACTCCTGCAGCATTATTGGGCGGAGAACCAGCAAGGTTTTATCTCTTAAAAAGCGAAGATGAAAAACAAAATAATCGTTTAATTGCTTCAATTATTGTGGATAAGTTGATGCAGATACTATCGTCTTGTTTTTTCTTTTTTACTGGCGTATTTGTGCTTTTGTTTTATCTCAACTTATCTCGCCTAACTGGCATTATAATAACTACGACATTTTTATTTCTAATTATTCTTTTTCTTTTTTTAATAAAAAGCATAAAAAAAGTTTCTAAAGAAGAGGGATTTTTTATATCAATGTTCAGGGTTTTGTATTTAAATAAGATAAAGAAAATAAAAGATATGCAAAATAGATTTGAGCAAATAGAACGCGAAATGATAACTTTTTTCCGTCAGCCAAGAATCTTTATCCTAAAACCGGTCTTGCTTACTTTTGTAGAGGTTGGTTTGATATTAACCCTTTTTTGGTTAATAATATTTTTTATGGGTAGCGTATTGACTATTCCTCGTCTGTTAGTTATAAGGAGTATGACAGACCTTTCAGCAATGATTCCTTTTCCAGCTTCTTTAGGAACTTTAGAGATAACACAGGCATTTGTTTTTGAGACATTTGCAATGGGCGCCCATACTGGAGTAGCCTTAAGCTTGATATTCAGGGGCGTTAGCTTAACTTTGGCCTTTATTGGATTAATTGTCTTTGGATTTTTTCATATCCAAGGGGTGATAGATAAATTTGGAAAAAAAATCCTTAAACTTATGCCTGAAAGAAAATAATGAAAAAAAGTTTTATTTTTAAAATTTTATTAATATTTATAGTGCTTGTTTGGAGCGGAGTGACTTTTGTCTTTGGTTTTTACCAAGGGTATAAACAAATTCCAGGACCTCCTAATGAGTTGGTAACTGAAGCAGATGTTAGTTTGCTTTGGGATGTTTGGAATAAGTTAGAAAATAAATATATTGGTCAGTTGGATCATCAACAAATGATTTACGGAGCAGCTAAGGGCTTGGCAGAAAGTTTAGGAGACCCCTACACCGTGTTTTTCAAACCAGCAGACACAAAGACCTTTAAAGATGACATCTCTGGTTCTTTTGAGGGTGTTGGAATGGAAATAACAGTTAAAGATGGCTCTTTAATAGTTGTGGCGCCTTTAGAAGGAACTCCTGCTAAAGCAGCTGGAATTTTGCCTGGCGATGAAATTGTTATGATAGAAGATGTTTTTGCTAAAGACATTAGCGTTGACCAAGCAGTAAAAATGATAAGAGGGGAAGGTGGCACCCAAGTTAATCTTTCTATTCTAAGAAAGGGCTGGGATGAAGCAAAAATATTTTCTATTATTAGAGCAGAAATTGTAATTCCAAGCATGGAAGTAGAATTTTTAGAAAATGATATCGCTGTAATCAAGATATATCAGTTTTCTTCTGTGCTCACTAATGAATTTCAGAAAAAAGTTGGAGTTCTTATCCATAGCAATACAAAAAAGATTATTTTGGACTTGCGCAATAATCCTGGTGGACTTTTAAACCAGGCACAGAATATTGCTGGTTGGTTTATAGAAAAAGGAAAGATTGTTACAACTGAAGACAAGGGCGAAGGCGAGGAAAAAGAGGAATATTTAGCTGTTGGCAATGAGGCCTTTATCAATTATCCTATAGTTATTTTAATGAATGGTGGCACGGCCTCAGGAGCAGAAATTTTAGCAGCTGCTTTGCGAGAAAATAGAGATGATGTAAAGCTAATAGGAGAAAAAAGTTTTGGCAAGGGCTCGGTTCAGGAGCCAGTTGACCTAAGAGGAGGATCGCTTTTAAAGATAACTATTGCTCATTGGTTGACACCAGATGGCAATTTGATAGATAATAAAGGATTAATTCCAGATATTGATGTAGAATTAACAGAAGATGATTATCTTAATGAGAAAGACCCGCAAATGGAAAGGGCAATTGAAGAATTAAAAAATATGTAATTATGAAAGTGATATTATTAAAAGACATTGAGAATATTGGCAGGAAAAATCAAGTTAAAAATGTGAAAGACGGTTATGTCAGAAATTTTTTAATTCCAAAAGGATTAGCGAAAATAGCTGATAAGAAATCTCTATTAGGACTTGAGAATATGAAAGAACAACAGGCCATAGGGGCAGAAGAAGAACTAAAAAAAGCCCAGTCATTGGCTTCTAAATTAGATGGTCAAGAAATAGAATTTATAGTTAAGATAGGAAAAAAGGACCAGCTTTTTGAGGCAGTGAGCAGAGCAAAAATTGCTGAGAAATTAAAAGAGCTTGATTTTGACATAAAAAAAGAGCAGATTGCCCTAGATAAACCAATAAAACAGTTAGGAGAATTTCCAATAAAAATAGAATTAGAACATCATTTAGAAGCGAGCATTACTCTAATCATTGAGTCAGAGCCAGATACAGAGAAGAAAGAAAAAACAGAAGAATAAATCGTTATTCAACTGAAACAATTTTTGCTCTTCTTTGGTTTCCGTCAAACTTTTTTATTCGTTTTTCAGTGAATTTGATTATTCCCTTTTGCATAGCGTAAAGAGTGTCATCTCTACCGCGTTTGACATTTTTACCTGGCAGAAATTTAGTGCCTCTTTGCTTGATAATAATCATTCCAGGATTAGCTGTTTGTCCAGCATAAAGCTTGACCCCTAAATATTGGGGGTTTGAATCTCTGCCTAATTTACTTGTTCCTGCTGCTTTTGTTTTTGACATGTATTAGAATATGTTAGCGAGTTCGCCCAATGGGCGGCGAGCATTACAGATTCTTATACCCCGCTCTTTCTAAAGCTCGAAATTTAGCGACTTCTACAGACCCGTTGCTAACCAAATAAACATTAAATGGTTTTCGAGAGTTAGAAAGGGCGGGGTCAAGAATTCGTAAACTCAAGCATCGCTTAGCTCACTTTCGTTAACGACTTCTATGAATTTAACAAAAATTAAAGAAAAAGTCAATAAGCACAAAGAAACTATCTTTTTATTTTTAGTTATTTTCTTAGCTTGTTTGCTATCCTTTTCGCTGGGATGGCTTTTTTGTAAATTTAATTATTCAAAAGATTTAGAATTTAAGCATGAATCTTCCATACCATATTGGAATAATAATGGATGGCAATCGCAGGTGGGCTAAGGATAAAGGATTGGGTTCTTTGGCAGGCCATCAAAAGGGGTTTGAAACATTTGAAAAAATAGCCAGGTATTGCCAGAAAAAAGGCATTAAGATTTTAACTGTTTTTGCTTTTTCGACAGAGAACTGGAATCGCTCAAAAAAAGAAAAGGATTATTTAATGAAAATTTTTCTAAGTGTTTTTAGAAAAGAAAGAATTGATGAGTTAATGAAAGAAAAGGTAAAAATAAATGTTTTGGGACAGAAATATAGATTTTCTAAACAGCTTCAAAAGAAAATACAAGAAATAGAGGACCTAACTAAAGATAATACTAAATTTATTTTAAATATTTGTTTATCTTATGGGGGCAGGGCAGACATAATAGAAGCAATTAAAAAGATTGGAGAAAAGAAAATAACAGAGGACTTGATTTCAAAGAATCTATGGACTCAAGGCCTGCCAGACCCTGATTTAATAATTAGAACAGGCAAGGAAAAACGAATTTCTAATTTTCTTATTTGGCAAGCAGCTTATGCAGAACTTTATTTTTCTGATAAACACTGGCCAGAGTTTACTGAACACGATTTAGATAAGGCATTAAAAGAATATGATGAAAGAAAAAGAAGATTTGGAAAATAAAAAAATTATTCTTGTAAATGAGAATGATGAGCAGATAGGCGTAGAAGAAAAAATGAAAACCCACAGAGATGGTTTATTGCATCGCTGTTTTTCTATTTTGGTCTTTAATTCGAAAGAAGAGCTATTGCTCCAGAAGAGAGCTGATGGAAAGTATCATTGTGGGGGTTTATGGACTAATTCGTGCTGTGGTCATCCGGAGCCGAATGAGGAAATAAACGAAGCAGCTCATAGGAGGTTGCAAGAGGAAATGGGCTTTGATTGTGGATTAAAAGAAAAATTTGTTTTTCATTATAGGGCAGAGTTTGATAATGGTTTGATAGAAAATGAAATTGATCATGTTTTTGTTGGAAAATATGATAAAGAAGTTGTGCCCAATGCAAAAGAAGTAGGGGATTTCAAATTTATGGGTTTAGAAGACATAAAAAAAGATATAATTATAAATCCAAACATTTACACTCCTTGGTTTAAGATAATTATAACAGAGCATTGG
>JAHIEL010000075.1 GCA_018901715.1 Patescibacteria group bacterium | reverse complement strand
TCAACGAAGCAACAGAGATATTTAAGTTTGAAGAAAAATCGTTTGATGTCTTTGAGCAGGAACAAAGAGAGTTTGATGAACAGATGAGTCAATATGGTGCGGAAATGCCTGCCGAACTAATGCCTCCTGATTCATTTATAAAAGTAATAATCACGCTGTCTGATATTAAAGAGGATGATTTTGTTTCAGCTTTTTCAGAAAATAATATTAAGGGAGAAACAGAATTTATAGCCACATCTATTCAGGTTGAGCAAATGGTTGAATTAATGGAAGAAATACCAGCAGAATAGAAAATTTTAAACTCGGGGGAAGTCCGACTTCCCCCGCTCTAACCGAACAACCTTCCGCCCCGACCGAATAACCTCCCGCCCCGACCTCATCAAGAGGTCGGGGCGGTCTCTTTTCGTCCTTGGCGGTTTTGTTTCGTTCAAGACGATTTCGTTTCAATCGGTGGAAGTCCGACTTCCACCGATTGTTCTTACTGATTCATTTTTCCCCACTTTGTGTTCTTTTAAAAATAATATACAATATACTAATTACTAATTGCTAAAGAGCAAATACAATTTCAGATTATGGAACAACCTTTACAAAGATTAAGTGCTGATGAAATTGAAAAAGAACTTAGGAAAGCAGAAAAAGAACAAAGGCCTGCTGATTTTTCTTATAAACTAATACCTGAATTTTCTTTTTCAAACAAAGAAATTTCCATAAATCTTAATTTTAAGGGCTCTACTATTCAGGGAGCTGCTTATTTTGATAATTGCAAAATTAACGGAGATTTAATATTAGAAGATGTTCTAATTTACGCCACTCTTTATGTTGCAAACTCTTTAATTAAAGGAAACTTTTTAGCTAGCGGGATAAGAGTAAGGGAAGTAGTAAATCTTGTAGCAACAAGTTTTGGAAAAAATGTAATTTTTGATAATGCCAGCATTAAAGGTTTTCTCGGATTAAACAAGGTAAAGCTTGAAGAAAATCTAAGCGCAAAAAATGTATCTATTATAAACATTTCCACAAAGACCGGAACTATCAGGGGTGATATTTTTCTTAAACAAGCTCATATCAAGGGCTCTGTAATTTTTGAAGAAATAACAGCCGAAGGGTTAGCCAATTTAGAAGATAGTTTTATTGGAGAAGACCTTAATCTTCAAAATTCTCAAATAAAAGAAAATGTTCTGCTTACTGGCACAATAATTGAAGGCGATGTTTTAAGCACTGGACTTGAATGTAAAAATTTAATAGCACATATGAAAGAATGAAATTTACTCACCTTCATGTTCATAGCCAATACTCTTTGCTCGACGGTCTTCCCAAGATTGACGAGCTTTTAAAATATGTAAAGGAAAATGATATGGATAGCGTTGCCCTCACTGACCACGGAGTGCTTTACGGAGCTGTTGAGTTTTACAAAAAAGCAAAAAAAGCCGGAGTAAAACCAATAATCGGCTGTGAGTTTTATACTGCTTTTGAAAAAATGTCTCAGAAAAGACCCAATATTGATAACAAGCGCTATCATTTAATTCTTTTAGCAAAAAATGAAGAAGGTTATAAAAATCTAGTTAAATTAGTTACTAAAGCCCATTTAGATGGCTTTTATTATAAACCGAGAATAGACGAAGAATTACTTTTCCAGCACAGCAAGGGGCTTATTTGCTCTACTGCTTGTTTGCAAGGAAAAATCCCCCGCTTGATAATCTCTAATAAATTAGACCAAGCAGAAAAAACCGCACTTAAATACAAAGAGGTCTTTGGTAAAGATAATTTCTATTTAGAACTCCAAAAACATAGCAATATACCTGAACAAGAAAAGGTAAATGACTTTTTAATAAAATTATCTAAAAAACATAATATTCCTTTGATCGCCACTAATGATGTTCACTATCTAAAACCAGAAGATGCTGAAGCCCAAGATATTCTGATGCTTATTAATACAGGAGCTAGTCCTAATAATCCAGAACGGCTAACAATGCTTGAAGATGATTTTTCTCTTAAAACGCCAAAGCAAATGATTGAGGACTTTAAAGAAACTCCCGAAGCAATAGAAAATACCCAAAAAGTTGCTGAAATGTGTAATTTTGAATTTCAATTAGGAAAAATAAAACTCCCACACTACCAAGTGCCTAATGGCAAAACGCCAGACCAAGAGCTAAAAGCTATTTGCGAAAAAGAATTAGAAGAAAAGAAAAAACAATTTAAAGATGAGTCAATAACAAAGCAAAGATTAGAATATGAATTGGATGTTATTGAAAAAACTAACTTTGCCTCTTATTTTTTAATCGTAGCTGACTTTGTTAATTGGGCGAAAAAACAAAAAATTGTTGTTGGTCCAGGTCGAGGTTCAGTCGGGGGGTCTCTTGTTTCCTATCTCGCAGGAATTACTAATATTGATCCATTGAAACATTCCCTTTTATTTGAAAGATTTTTAGCAATACAGGAAAAATTTTATATTACAAAAAAAGATTTTGGAATCCATGATTAAAAAAACCTGCCAATTTTGTTCAAAAACATTCTGGGTGCCTCTGTATAGAAAAAATCTTGCCCATTTTTGTAGTCATGCTTGCTATAATAAATATAGAGCCAAGATAGCTTACCCTAAAAAGGAATGTCCTTATTGTAACAAAGCTTTTTCTATCAATAGAGAAACCAGAAACAATCAATACTGTTGCCAAAAATGCAGATATCTATCACAAAGAAAACATTCTAGAGAAATTAAAAATTGCTTATTCTGCGGAAAAAAAATGAAATACAATCCTAAAAATCCGCTCCAAAAATATTGTGGCCAGTTGTGCAATGCGCAGAGCAGGGCTTATAAGGTAAAAAATGATTATTTTGACAAAATTGATTGTGAGGATAAGGCTTATCTATTAGGACTAATATTTGCTGACGGTAGCGTATCTGGACAACGCTTGACTTTAAGCTCAAAAGATAAAAAACTGATTGAGGATTGTAAATTATTACTAAGATCAGATGCTCCAGTCTATAATTATAATAATCACTTTTATCTTATTATTGGAAATCAAAAACTTTATAATTCTCTTAAAAATCTAGGTGTTATGGAAAGAAAAAGCTGGAAAGAATATGGCATTCCAACATTACCCAAACATCTAATAAGACATTTTCTAAGAGGATTCTTTGACGGAGATGGTAGCTTTTATATCTCTTATCATGAAAGAAAATATCATTATCTCTGTGCTTCTTTCAGTTGCGGCTCTCGTAGATTTCTATCAGAGATTCGACAATGGCTTGATGGTCAAAACATTAAAACTCATAAAATAAGATTTGATAATAAAGGTGATAATAAGGGAAGCTGGCAACTCAAAATGGCACGAATAGAAGCAATTAAAAATTTCGTTAATCTCCTATACGATGATAGTCACTATTATCTAGAAAGAAAATTCGCAATTGTAAATAACTATTATGGAGGAAAAATTTAAGACAATAGAAAAAATTTGTAGCCGGCAACAAAATCTTGATCAAAAAAGATTAGGTAAAGAATTAATTCTAATAAAGGAATTGGATCTTACTGATGATTTCTATGAGCTTTACAAAACACAAAAACAAGGAAACGAAAACAATGTGAACAGTCTTGTGGCTTATGCTATAGGAATAACTTCTAAATTACCTGATTCTGATTTTAATCCTAATAAGGATATAAGTTCGGCTCGAATGTCTCCTCCAGATATTGATTTGGATTTTGCAGACATTAGACGAGACGAGGTAATAGAATATGTTGCTAATAAATACGGACATAATAAAGTGGCGCAGATTATAACATTCGGAACAATGGCAGCCCGAGCTGTTATCCGCGATGTTGGAAGAGTGCTTGACTATAACTACGGGCTTTGCGACAAAATGGCTAAAATGATTCCTTTTGGATTTACTCTAGATCAAACTCTGAAAGGAGTAGCCGAGTTTAAGCGAGCTTATGATAGCGATGAAAAAATAAAACGGTTAATTGATTTAGCTAAAAAACTTGAAGGCGTTGCCCGCCATGCTTCAACCCATGCCTGCGGAATTGTGATTTCTTCAGAGCCATTAGATAATTTAGTCCCTCTCCAACGAACAACACAAGATAATGATGCTGTTGTGACTCAATATGAAATGTATTCTATTGAGGACTTGGGCCTATTGAAGATGGATTTTCT
>JAHIEL010000074.1 GCA_018901715.1 Patescibacteria group bacterium | reverse complement strand
TTCTTTTTACCTATTTTGAGTATTTTTTCAAGCTCTTCTCTTTCAATAGTTTCTTTTTCAATCAATCTTTCAGCAAGTTTTTTCAAGAGCCCTTTCTTTGTTTTTAAGATTTTTTCAGTTTTTTTTCTTGCTTCCTTAAACGCTTTTTCAACTTCTTTATCAATTTGTTCGGCTAATTTTTCCGAATAATTCCTTTCTTCGTTAAATGCCATGCCTAAATATTTTAACTCTTCTTTTTTACCAAAAACAATAGGCCCAAGAGATGACATACCATATTCTTTTACCAAGCCCCTGGCAATATCAGAAGCCCTTTTTAAATCATTGCTTGCCCCAGTGCTTACCTCTTTAAAGATTAATTTTTCTGCGCAATAACCACCCAAAAGAGTTGAAATGTCTGCTATAAAATCACTTCTATTTTTCATTCTTTTTTCCTCTGACGGCATTTTTAAAGTATAACCGCCAGCCATACCTCTTGAGACAATAGATATTTTTCTTACTGGTTCTTCTTCTGAAGTATAAGTAGAAACTAAGGCATGTCCTGCTTCATGATAAGCAGAGATTTCTTTTTCTTTCTTAGACAGAACATGGCTTCTCCTTTCAGGACCTAACATAACTTTTTCAATTGACTCTGCCAACTCTGTTTGAGCAATCTCTTTTTTATTTCTTCTCGCTGCCAAAATTGCTGCTTCATTTAAAAGATTTTCTAAATCAGCTCCTGAAAAACCCGGAGTTCTTTCAGCTATTTCTCTTAATTTGGCATCTTTAGCTAATGGTTTTCCTCTGGCATGAATTTTGAGAATTGCTTCTCTGTCTTCAATGTCTGGCATATCTAAGATAATTTGTCTATCAAATCTGCCCGGTCGCAAGAGCGCTGGGTCCAAAATGTCTCCTCTATTAGTAGCAGCCATAACTATGCATTTAGAATCTCTTTCAAAACCATCCATTTCAACTAAGATTTGATTTAAGGTCTGTTCTCTTTCATCATGACCTCCACCAAATCCAGCCCCTCTTGTTCTGCCAATAGCATCAAGCTCATCAATAAAGATAATTGATCTGTCGTGTTTTTTTGCCTCTTGAAATAGCGAGCGCACTCTTCCACTTCCAACACCAACGAATAATTCTATAAATTCAGAACCAGCAATAGATAGAAAAGGGACATTACTCTCTCCTGCTACAGCTCTTGCTAAAAGGGTTTTGCCTGTTCCCGGAGCTCCTAATAGTAAAACACCTCTTGGAATTTTAGCTCCCATATCTAGAAACTTTTTTGGTGTCTTTAAAAACTCAACTATTTCCTCTAATTCTTGTTTTGCCTCTTTAAGCCCAGCAACATCTTTAAATGATATTTTTTGTTTTGGATGACCATCAGCTCCAAAGACCCGCGCCTTTGCTTTTGAAAAATTAAAGGCCTGCATAGCTCCTGTCTTAGATTGCTTTGAAAATATCCAGAAGAGCCAGAATATGAATAACAGAGGCAAAGCAAATAGGAATATTGTGCTTACCATTGCCCAAACATCTACATCTTCTTTGATAGTTAAATTTATTTCATTCAAGGCCTCTGCAGTCACTCCATAGTTTTTTAAGGTTTCAGTAAGAGAACTTTCTGTTTCTTTTTTGGAAACTGCTTGTGTTTCGTCTTTATAGAAAATAGAAATTTCATTGCCAGTAACTATCAATTTTTCAATATTCTTATTATTAATATCAAGAGATAGCTGGCTTAGAGCAACTTCTTTTTTTGCTTCTGGTTCCGAATAAAAGAAAGAGAATAGAGCTGATGCGCAAAGAAATATTAAAACAATAACCAAAAAGTTTTTAGTTAAATTAGGAGCAGCCTTTTTCATTTTTAGTGTTGGTTAATTTATTTTAACTTATTAGGCGTAAACCCATTTTGTGATTAGTAGGATCAAGTGAGATTATTTCAAAGTTGTATTCTTTGTCTTTTACAACAACTGGTCCATTAGCTTGATTTTGAGATGTGTGGAGCAAGCCCCTAATTTTAGGCGCCACTTCAACAAATGCGCCTAATTGATTAATCTTTACAACGCTACCCTTTGTTTGGTCTCCTTTTTTAAACTTCTTATCTATTTCTTTCCACGGATCTTCTTTTAATGCTTTAAGAGATAGAGATACTTTTCCCTCTTTTGAAATATCAATAATCTTTACTTTTACCACATCTGCTACTTTGACAATATCTGTTACGCTGTCAATCAATTGCCAGTCAAGTTCAGATATATGAATAAGCCCTTCAGTTTGAAGAGTGTCGTCTTCTTTCCCTTCTTCTATCATAGGAAATTTAATAAAAGCGCCAAAGTCCGCTATGCCTGTTATTTTTCCTTCAACAGTATCTCCTGGAGAATATTGAGTTAGGAGCTCCCCGATTTCTTTTGAAGTAACTGCTTTTTCAGAAAAGATTAATTTATTTTCCTCTTTTGTTGCGTCAATGATCTTAACTTCCAGTTCTTCTCCAACTAATTGTTGCAGAGATTTTAGAATTTCCGTAGCATCGCCGTCTTTAACTCTTGGATAGTGCTCAATTGAGAGTTGAGAAAGAGGAAGAAACCCCTTGATTTCCTGAAGTTCAGCCAATAGCCCACCCTTGTTAGCGCCGTTGATTTTTATTTTTATAACCTCACCAGTTCGTTCAATATTTTTCAATCTTTCCCAGCTACCTTCTTCTTTTGCTTCTCTTAAAGAAAGCTCTATATATCCGTCTCTGTTGTCTATTTCAATCACTTTTGCCTTGATTCCATCTCCTGGATTTAGTCCCTTTAATATATTCTTTGCTGCATAATATTCTTTGCCGAAAATTATGCCAATACCAATAGCGCCTAAATCAATATAAACAGAATAGCGGTCATTGCCTATTATTATTCCTTCAACCATTTCTCCTGCTTTTGGCGGAAGAAAGAAGACAGTTTCTTTATTTTCTAATGGTGTTTGTATTTTTTCCATATAAAATAAAGTAGCATAAAGTATCAGATTACGCAAGAGATTGAGCTGAATATCGCGAATATAAATCTTTTAGCATTGGTAGGACTCAACTCGGGGAAGCTCAACTCGGGGAAGTCGGACTTCCCCGAGTTAGATTTCTTGAATATAGAGCTGGGGCTCATCGCAGGCAGAGCTTAATGAGAATTAGAAGCGCAATATGCAAAGGGTAGAAATAATAAAATAAACTTCTATTAATTTGGAAATTAAGAGCTTTGATTTTTTTTATTCCATAAAGTAAAGGCAAAATTCCTAAACTAAAGAATTGGATAAAAAAACCGTTAAAAAAATAATTGTTTCTAATGGTTTGCCAGGTTATAGCAATAAATCGCCATAGATTAGCTTCCGCATAAAGATTAAGCCAATAAGCGCTTTTTATTATTAATGGAATTGGATTGCAAAAAGATAAAACAAGATAGGCAATGATTAGTTTTTGGAAATTGTGGCTGAAAAGATAAAACAAGAATATCATTAATACTCCGTAAGTGCCATATGAAAAATCAATCACGCTATTCGTGGCAAAGCTAATAATTTCTGGCAATAAAATTAATAAACCTAAAAAAGAGCAAGAGAGAATAAGATTTTTTGGACTATTTTTTTGAGAAAGCAATATTATTTTTTCATAGAGCACGATTACTGCAACGCCCAACAATAATGTGAAAATTATATTTAGTTCTAATGGACGGAATTTTAAATCATTATACAAAAAAGCAAATGGGATTTGCGATATTATGGCTAAGGTGAATAATCTTTTAATATATTTTTTAATATTTGAAGTAAAGATATAACCCAAACTTATCTGATAAGCAAAAATAGGGAAAGCGAGCCGACCAATAATGTGCAGTAATTGTATTTCAGGAAAAAACATCAAGCCAATATGGTCTATGGCCATAGTTATAATGCCTACGAGTTTTAGAAAATCGCTTTGCTTTTTGTTTAAGATTATATTATTCATTTATTTAGAGATTGTTTCTTGTGGGGCACCATATTATAATCATATCATATCAAAAAGGTTTTGTTTAAAATGAGATGTGCCGAGAACACTTCTCGGCAAAACTTTTTGGTGAAATCCAATGCGGGGAAGTCCGACTTCCCCCGTTCTTCCCCCCGTTATAAAGTCGGATTTCCCCTAGCATAGAAAATTATACTTATGAAAATCTGATTTCCGCTAGTTTTTTAAAAGTAGAGGTGGAGCAATGTTCCGTAAAGGAGTTGAACAGAGTTGAAATAAATGATAAAATATAAAATATAGATTAAACATTAAGAGATTATGGAAATTTATTGGCACGGACAGGCCTGCTTTGAGATAAGGTCTTTATCAGCTGACTCTAAGACAAAAACCAGAACAATAATAGACCCTTATTCTAATTCAATTGGATTAAAGTTGCCTTTGCTTGGGGCGGATTTGTTATTAATGAGTCATAATAATGAGGAAAATAACAATATATTTGCTGTCAAAGACAATCCTTTTGTAATACAAGGACCTGGCGAATACGAAGTAAAAGATGTTTTTGTAAATGGCTTTTTTGCTAGTCGTAAACAAGAAGACAAAAAGGATTTAGGAAGAATAACTGTTTACATAATTGAAGCCGAGGGCATTAAGATTTGCCATTTGGGTGAATTCAGTCAAAAAGAACTTTTATCAGAACAATTAGACAAAGTCGGCGATGTTGATATTCTAATGATTCCAGTAGGCGGAAAATATACTATTGATGGAGTGGAAGCGCAAAAGATCGCTAACCAGATAGAGCCAAAAATAATTATTCCAATGAATTATAAGATTCCAGGGTTAAGTGTTGACATTGATGGAGTTAGCGAGTTTCTTAAAGCAATGGGGCAGGAAGACATAGAAGCAGAAGATTGCCTTAAAATCAAAAAGGATAATTTGCCCTCGGAAACAAAAATTATTTTGTTAAAACCTTGAAAAATAACACGCAAGATTATAAAGGATTTTTAGATAGAATAAGAAACTTACCCTTAGAAAAAAGAAAGATAGTTTTTTGGGTAATAATATGTAGTATAGGGGTGATTTTCTTTTTTCTTTTTTTAATAATTATTTTTTATCGGATAGGCAGGTTCTAAAATTATGGCTAAAAAAGAGGATAAAAATAAAAAGCATAAAGACAAAGCTGAGCTCGGCAAGGAGATCGGCTATGTAAAGCCGAGAGAGATTAAGCAGGAAATGGAAGAAAGCTATATAGATTATGCAATGTCAGTTATTGTTTCTCGGGCATTGCCTGATGTTAGGGACGGATTAAAGCCGGTTCATAGAAGGATATTGTATGCCATGCTTGAACAAGGGCTTTATCATAATTCTAAGTTTAGAAAATCAGCCAATGTTGTGGGAGAATGTTTTGTAAAAGATACTTTGATATTAAGCAAGAAAGGATTAATCCCAATTCAAGAAATCAGAGTGGGAGATGGTGTTTATACTCAGAAAGGAATAGAAAGGGTTGTTAAGCTTTACAAAATGCCCAAGAAACCATTACTAAAGGTTAAATTAGATAATGGACTTTCAAATATTGTGACTCCTTCTCAAAAGTTTAAGACATTAACCCAAGATTGGAATTTTGTGTGGAAGGAGGCAAAAGAGCTTACCAAAGATGATTTTGTGGTCGCGAGGACACACTATCCAGATATTGGAAATTTAGTCAAGTTAAAGAGGATTGATAAAAGCCAGCCACAATATCTAAATAAAAATATTGCTTATTTATTGGGCATCTTCTTGGCTGACGGCTCAATATCAAATGATTATAGCAGAAAAAAACTTCCAAGAATTTGTTTTTGCCTCGGCGATGAGCCAGGGATTGCTGACAGGATAGCTTCTATATTTGAGAAAGAATTCGGCTATTTGCCGAAAGCAGAAGTTCACCGCTATAAATATCAGAATAATAAAGGCGATGTTTTTAATAATAAACAATATTTTTTAAGGATTAACCGCAAGGACATTAACGAATTTTTTGTGCGCAATTTTTCTATATCAGGGGTTAATGCCTACACGAAAAGAATCCCCATGGAAATTTTCCGTTCGCCAGCTGAAGTTATTTTTTCTCTTATTTCCGGAATGATTGACGGCGACGGGCACATTCACAAAAACAAACCTTATGTTAATTACGGTTCAATATCAGAAGAATTGATAGATGGCTTAATGCTTCTTCTTCATCACCAAGGATTTATTGCTTCAAAGTATATTTTGAAACCCAGCAAGGGGGGTTTTATCAATCAGCGTCTTGTAATGGCGAGGCACGATCCTTATGCTCTGGAGCTTGGGGGAAAGGCAGCGGTGAGATTTATTAAGTTGTTGAATTTGGCCTCTAAGAAGAAGAGCGCCAGAGTCCAGAAATATATTGCAAATGAGGGCGACAGGAGAGATTGCGGATTTTCCCACGACATAATTCCTTACGCTGGCGAAATTCTATTTGGAGAATTGAGCAGAGAACATTTAGGCGGCGGTTGGTATGAGGACGGAGACGGAATAAAGTTTCGAGAAGGGATAAAACACAGAGCAGGTTGTAAAATAAGATATTCATCAGATCTTTGGGACAAGTCCTTAAGAAAAACTCAAGTTGTTGATTGGGGAATTATGGATAAAATAGAGAAAATTGGTTCTCCGCTTTTTGGATTCTTAGAGCATATCATTAAAAATAAAATTTATTTTCTTAAGGTTTCGTCAATTGAGAAAGTGAAAGCGCAAGAAACTTATGATTTCGAAGTAGAAAATGAGCATGAGTTTATTGCTAATGGAATAGTTTCGCATAATTGCCTTGGTCATTACCACCCGCATAGCGATCAGGCGGTTTATGATTCCTTAGTCAGAATGGCACAGGATTTTTCGCTAAGATATCTATTGGTCAAGGGTCAAGGAAATTTTGGATGTTTTACTGGAGACACAGAGATTAGATTATGCGATGGAGGAAGTATAAATTTTAAAAAATTGATCAAGGAACAAAAAGAGGGGAAGAGGCACTGGACATTTAGTTTTAATCATCAAAGCAAGAAGGTTGAGGTTGCAGAAATTAGCTCTCCGCGGTTAACAAGGAAAAAAGAAAAAATTATAGAGATAACCATAGACAATGGAGAAAAAATTAAGTGTACGCTGGATCATAAGTTTTTACTAAAAAATGGAAAATACAAAGAGGCAGAAAATCTTAAGATAGGCGATTCTTTGATGCCTGTTTACATTAAATCCTGTGAAGGAACAGAGAAGTTAAATTTAAAGGACTATAGAATGGTTTATCAGCCCAAAGAAGAAAGCTGGGCGTTTATTCATCGCTTAGCTGATGAATGGAATTTAGCACAAGGTGTTTATGATAAGAGCGCCGGTAGAATAAGACATCATAAAGATTTCGATAAATTAAATAACAATCCGATTAATATTGAGAGAATACCATGGGGAAAACACTGGCAAAAACATAAAGAGATTGCCTCTTTAAGGCATAAGGAAAATCCAGCTTATGTCAA
Source organism: Patescibacteria group bacterium (assembly GCA_018901715.1). Classification (GTDB taxonomy): domain Bacteria; phylum Patescibacteriota; class Minisyncoccia; order Minisyncoccales; family PEYH01; genus JAHIEL01. The sequence continues at coordinate 3,266 of JAHIEL010000074.1, read as the reverse complement.
AAAATTAGCAGAAGGAAGACAAAAATTTTGGGCTAACCCAGAGAATAGAAAAATTTATTCAGAGCGATTATCTCAAAGAAATAAAGAAATGTGGCAGAGCCCAAAATATAGAAAACTTTGGATTGAGGCAAGAAAAGAAATGTGGCGAAATCCCGATTATAAAGAGTTTATGCGAACACAGTCTAGTAAGAATCTCAAAAGATTATGGCAAACCAAAGAATTCCCCAAATTGATGAGCGACTTAAAAAGCAATGAAATAGAAAAAAGGTGGGAGAATGAAGAGTACAGGAACCAAATGGCAAAACATATGAAAGAGATTTCTGTTAAACTTTGGTCAAATCCCGAACATCGTGAGCATATATCTAAACTAATGAAGAAGAAATTTCAAGATCCGGCCATGAGGGAAAAGTTGAGTCACAGGATGAAGAAATTATGGGAAGATCCAGAGTTTAGGAAGAAGTATCCGGTAGCTCATTTTAAGAAAATGGCTAAGATTTCATGGGAGAATCCAAAAATCCACGAATTGCATAATCAAAAAACTAAAGAGCAATGGGAAGATCCGGATTTTAGGAAGAAATTTATAAATGGCGTCATTTCTGCGAACAGGAAATGCATAGAAGAAAATCCAGAATATATGAACGAACTAGCTGATAAGGCGAGGGTTTCCTTGAAGCAGAAATGGAGAGATCCAGATTATAAGAAAAGAGTAATGAGAAGCAAAGTTTTAGGTTATGTAAAAAAATTGTTGGATGAGAATGTAAAAGTAACACCTGATTTATATGAAAAAGAGAGGGTTAATAATGGTATTCCAACACTCGAAAATGCCTTAAATTATTTTAACGATTTTCCAGAGATTCTTGAGGAATCACAGTTTTATAACCATAAAGTGGTTTCTATTAAGTTGCTTTCTAATAAAGAGGATGTCTATGATATAACAGTTGACCCTCATCATAATTTTGCCTTAGCTTCTGGTGTTTTTGTCCATAATTCAGTCGATGGGGACCCGAGTGCGAGTATGCGTTACACAGAAGTAAAGCTTACTGCCTTATCAGAGCAGATGCTATTAGATATTAAAAAGGAGACAGTTGATTTTATGGACAATTATGATGGTAGCAGGCAGGAGCCAGTTGTTTTGCCTGCTTTGCCACCGCAACTTTTGCTAAACGGTTCACTTGGAATTGCTGTTGGTATGGCTACTAATATCCCTCCACATAATTTATCAGAGGTTTGCGATGCAGCAATTTATATGCTTGATAATCCGCAGGCAAAAACAGAGGATTTGTTTGCTTTTATCAAGGGTCCTGATTTTCCAACAGCTGGAATAATTTATGACCAGAAAGAGATTATTTCTGCTTATTCGCAAGGAAGAGGCCCTATTCTTATAAGGGGCAAAGCAGATATTGAGGAGACCAAAAATGATGGCTGGAGAATAGTCATAACAGAGATTCCTTATCAGGTTCAAAAATCTTCTTTAGTAACTCAAATTGCTAAATTAATTCAAGATAAGAAAATTAAAGGAATAAAAGATGCAAGAGATGAGTCAGATAGAGATGGGATGAGGATTATTATGGAGCTTAAAAAAGAGGCGTTTCCGCAGAAAATTTTAAACTACTTATATAAGACCACGGACTTACAGAAAAAATTCCACTTGAATATGATTGCTTTAGTAGATGGTATCCAGCCAAGGACGCTCTCTCTTCCAGAAGTTATTCATTATTATCTTGAACACAGAAAAGATGTAGTTGTAAGAAGGGTAAAATATGAACTTAAAAAATCAAAAGAAAGAGAGCATATTTTAGAAGGTCTTGCAAAATGTCTTTCTAAAATTGATCAAGTAATACAAACGATTAAAAAAGCAGATGACAGGGAGGATGCCAAGGTCAAGCTTAAAAAACAGTTTAAGCTCACAGACATTCAGGCAGAAGCGATATTAGAGACAAAGCTTTCTGCCCTGGCAAAACTGGAACGCAAAAAGATAGAAGATGAGTTAAATCAAATTAAATTAAACATTAGAGATCTCCAAGCAATTTTAAAAAGCAAACAAAAAGTTAAGGCAGTTATTAAAAAAGAGCTTAAGAAATTAAAAGAGGACTTTGGGGACGAGAGAAGAACAAAAGTTTTCGTGAAAAAAGTTGATGATATTTCTGTCGAGGACTTAGTTGCAGAAGAAGAGACCTTGATTACCCTTACTAATAATGGATATATTAAGCGAATGAGTCCAACTGTTTACAAAACCCAGCACAGAGGAGGCAAAGGCATTATTGGAATGAAAACAAGAGACGAGGATTTTATAAAACATTTTTTATTAGCAAACACATTAGATAACATTTTATTTTTTACTGATTCAGGAAAGGTATTTTTAGTGCCTGCTCATGAATTACCACAAGGCAATAGAACAGCTAACGGAAAAGCGCTTGTAAATTTTTTGGAAATTACTCCAAATGATAAGGTTTTAGCCATCTTGCCTCTTGGCAAGGAAGATGAGGAAAAAAAGATTGAGCATTTAGTTATGGCCACACAAAATGGTATAATTAAAAAAACAAAACTGAAGGATTTTGATAATATTAGAAAATCAGGGTTGATTGCCATAAGGTTAAAAAAGGATGATTTGCTTTGCTCTGTAAAAAGAACAAGCGGTAAGAGCGAAATAATTCTTATTACTGAAAAAGCCCAGTCCATACGGTTTAAAGAGAGTGACATTAGGCCAATGCAAAGGAATGCAGCCGGCAATAAAGGTATACGGCTTAAGAAAGATGATAAAGTGATTGGTATGGAGGTTATAGAAAAAGCTAATGAGAAAGATTATCTTTTAGTAATAAGCGAGAACGGATATGGGAAGAAAACTAAGCTTGGCAATTATCGTAAACAAAGTAGAGGAGGCACTGGTATTAAGACCGCCGAGCTCACACAAAGAACGGGCGCATTGGTAAGGACGGAGATATTAAAGGGGCAGGAGGACTTAATTATTATCTCAAAAAAAGGGCAAGTTATAAGAACTACAGCCAAAAGCATTTCTTCTCTTGGTAGGGCAACCCAAGGCGTTAGAATAATGAATTTATCAAAAGAAGATAAAATAATGTCATTAATTAGAATATAATGGTTAGTTTTTTAGAACCAGAAGACATAGTGAGCCAGCTTGAATTAAGGCCTGATTATCATGCCGCAGAATTTGGTTGCGGTCCTGGCGGTTTTGTAATTCCTTTGGCAAAAAAATTAGGCAAAGGTATGGTTTATGCTTTAGATATTCAAGAAGAGCCACTTTCTGC
>JAHIEL010000073.1 GCA_018901715.1 Patescibacteria group bacterium | reverse complement strand
GGTATGAAGCGATGGCTGAAACAGCTTCAGGCCTCAAAATTTGAAGATATTGTAGCAATGCTGGCCCTTTACAGACCTGGGCCTATGCAGTTTATCCCTGAATATGTTGCGCGCAAAAAAAACAAAAGAAGAATTGAATATATCCATCCTAAATTAAAACCAATTCTTGAATCAACTTATGGTATCTGTGTCTCTGGGGACTCCTTTATTCAAACAACTGATTCTGGTGCTGTTTATAAAATTAAAGAAATAGTAAATTCTTCTAAAAAGATAGGGATTCAATCTTTCAATGGGACTAAATTTTTGAAAAAAAATATTATCAATAAATTTAATAACGGAATAAAATCTACCTATCAAATTTCCCTTCGCACAGGCAAACAAATAAAAGCTACTCGAGATCATGAATTCTTAACTCCCGAAGGCTGGAAAAAAGTAAAAGAACTCAAGAAGGGAGATTTTCTGGCTACACCTAAGCGTCTTTTTGCTGGTAATAAACAGTTTGATAAAGGAAAACTTAAAATATTAGCCTATTTAATTGCTGACGGCGCCCTTACCCAAGGAGTAAGCTGTTATTTTGTTAATAAAGATACTGTCTTGCTCAAAGATTTCAAAAAAACCGCTGAAAAATCTTTCCAAAATATTAAAATTAAATTCACAAAACATATTAGGGGTGTCCAAAGGGCTGTTCCGACCAAAATTCTCACAAAGAAAAAAAATTATCACGAGCCCAACGAAATCTTAAAATGGTTAAGAGAATTAGATCTTAAATCAAAGACTGGCGGGAAAAAATCTGACCAAAAATTTATTCCACCATTTGTATTTAAGCTTGATGAAGAATGTATCGCGACATTCTTAGCTACTTATTGGGACAGTGACGGAGGAATCAATCAGAAATACGCTTACTTAAAAACAACCTCAAAAAATATCGCCCAAAGCATCCAAACCCTATTATTAAAGTTAGGGATAAACTCTCACCTGTATAAAACTGGGGCCTATTGGGGGCGCAAAGGTAAAAAGATGGAAACTTATCAAGTAACTGTCTACCATTTAGAAAACTTTTACGGGAAAGTCGCCCGTCTTATGGTCAGCAATAAAAAGCTTACACTAAAAAAATATTTAGGAAATCATAAAAGTAAATGTAAAGAATTCGTACCTAGGAAAATATTTGTATCAAGGCTTATTAAATATTTAAGGGCTCGCCAAATTTCTTTCAGAAAATTCTCTGACATGACTAAGATAAGCCGCTCTCTGTTTTATGACAAAAAATCCAGGAACTCTAACCGCCTTAATTTAAAGGTTGGACAAAAAATTGCGAACTTCACTAAAGATCAAAAATTACAAAAAATATGTAGTCAAAAAAATGTAAGGTGGGAAGATATTTTATCCATTACCCCAGCTGGGAGGGAGCATGTTTATGACTTAGAGATTCAGGGGACACATAATTTCGTAGCAAATAATATTATATCCCATAATTGTATCTATCAAGAGCAGCTTATGCAGATTACCCAAGAGATAGCTGGATTTTCTTTATCAGAGGCAGATGTCTTAAGAAAGGCAGTTGGTAAAAAAATACATTCTCTATTGACTGAACAAAAAGAGAGATTTATCCAAGGCGCGATTAAACAGAGTGTTGATAAATATATTGCAGAAAAAATATGGTCATGGTTTTTGCCCTTTGCTTCGTACGCTTTCAATCGCAGTCACAGTGTGGGTTATGCAACCATCGCTTACCAGACCGCATACCTTAAAGCCAACTTCCCAGTAGAATATATGGCATCTGTCTTAGCTACTGAAAAACAGGATGTAGAGAGAATGGCTTTTCTAATTGATGAATGTAAAAGAATGGGGATTAAAGTTCTGCCACCTGATATAAATGAAAGCCATGCCAATTTTACTGTAGTAGGCAAAAATCAAATTAGATTTGGTCTATGGGCGATAAAAAATGTAGGGCACAATATTGTAACAACTGTTATAGGTGAAAGAAAAGCAAATGGAAAATTCCAATCAATAGAGGACTTTATTGATAGAATTCATTCAAGAGACCTTAATAAAAAATCAATGGACGCCTTGATTAAGACAGGCGCATTTGATAAATTAGAAGAACGGAATATTCTTTTGAATAATCTTGAAACTTTACTTTCTTATTCAAGGGAAATTAAAGGACACAAGAAAAATGGACAAAAAGGACTTTTTGATAATTCCAGTATAAAAACAAATATTTCGCTCTTGCCATCTGACCCAGCAAGCCAAAGCGAAAAACTCAAATGGGAAAAAAATCTTTTGGGTGTTTATGTTTCGGGCCATCCATTAGAGGCCTACAAAAAAACAATTTCTAAAAAAGTAGTTTCTATTTTAAAAATAAAACAGGACTTATTGGAACAAGATGATAAAATTAAAATTCCGATTGCTGGTGCATTGATTAAAAAAATAGCACCTGGCAATAGAGTAAGTGTTTGCGGACTGATTACTAAAATAAAAAAGATTTTAACAAAAACAGGCAGACCAATGTATTTTATAAATGTAGAGGACTTAACAGGAAGCATAGAAACAATCCTCTTCCCAAACACTGCTGAAGCAATCTCTTCCATACTTGAAGAGGGTAAAATTGTTATAGTTACTGGCAGGGTTGACTTAAAAGACCAGTCCCCTAAACTTATCGCCCAATCTATAGAAGAAATCGTGGAGGAGTAAATATTAAATTTAATATAAAAAAAATATATGGAAAATAAGCTAAAAATACATATATGTAAAGGATTCGGAGAGGGTAGCACTACTATGTCTGCATTTGATAACGCGCTGATTAATGCTGGCATTGCAAACTATAACTTAATTTACCTCTCCTCTATTATTCCAGAGGGTTCAATAATTACAACAGAAAAATTTATAAGCAACATAGAGGATTATGGCAATAGACTTTATATTGTAATAGCTCGGTTTAATCAAACGATTATAGATAATGAGGCCTGGGCAGGTATAGGATGGGTTCAGGACGAAGAAGGTCGCGGATTATTTGTTGAACATTTTGCAGAGAGCAAAGATAGCGTAATCGGACTGATAGAGCATTCTATGTCTGATATGAAACAAAATAGAGATTTTAAATACAAAGATATAAAATATGCGGTTACTGGTACAAAATGTTATAATAAACCTGTTTG